>JAOAAF010000058.1 GCA_026419015.1 Spirochaetota bacterium | reverse complement strand
CTTTGTTTGCATGTACCCACCTATAATGCTCCCCCCATAAAAGAAAAACGTTGCCGCACCCAACATTATTCCAATAGGTTTGTTGTCAGTTGAAAATGCCGCAACAGTCAATGCAGAAAAAATGCTCACCACGGCAAAGGTCAAAATACCCGTTGGTGTATTCCCCCCCACGCAATAACCGAGCCCTGGAATAAAACCCGCCAGCATCGCAACAGATGGATTTGAAATATTTTCCCTTTGCTGTTTTGCCTTCTGGTAAATGCTGATGAAAACTTGTTTTTCATCCAAAATTTCTTTTGGGAAAAAGCTTTCGGCCAATAACTGGTGAACTTTTTTTTCATCATCAGCAAGCACTGCGAAGAGAAAATTGCGCTTCCAAAAAAATGGACGAAAAAAATCATCGCACTCACATTTTGGCCGCACAAAAAAATCAAGGTTGGAATGCATTAATCCCTTATGCAACAACACATCCGAACGATATATCGCTGCAGCGCAATCAACGGTTAACTCGTTCCCAATAGTTTCTTTAAGAACATCATCGAACTGTTTCCCCTTAAAAAGGAGATGCATGCGTACAACAGATGCTTTGGGGAGTGGAATATAATTTGGCCAATATGCATTCAAACGATCAAATTCAACTAATGCCCGATAATATTCCTGGTTTTTATATAAATATTGAACAAATCCTACAAGCGCATCGGGAGAATAGTGGTCTTCTGATGAAATGCTTTTTTTCTCATCCTTCCAAAAAAAAATTAACACAAAAATGGTAAGAAGCAGAAGTCTGCCCTTTTCCCCTCTCACGCTTCTTTGCTCAACCGTTTCCATTCATAAATTACAGGAGTTGCCACAAAAACAGTAGAGAAAATGCCCATTGTAAATCCAAATAAAAGGAGAAGCGCAAAATCGTTAATGATCGCTTCCCCCATTATATAAAGGCATAACACTGCCATCAAGGTTGTAACAGTGGTAAGAATTGTTCTATTCAATGTTTGGCTAATTGATCTGTTGCTTATTTCCTTAAAGGATTGCTTTGCCATATTTTCCATATTCTCCCTAATCCGATCGTATACAACAATCGTATCGTTGATTGAATACCCAAAAATTGTGAGAACGCCAGCAACAATTGGAATGTTTATTTCAATTCCTACAAATCCACAAAAAAGGAGCGAAAGCAACACATCGTGTATGACCGCAACTAGTGCACCTACTGCAAACCGAAATTCGAACCGAAATGCGAGATATAGCATCATGAATACCAAACACCATGCAATAAGGTACAGCGCCGATTTCTTTAAATAATCTCCAATTGCAGGGCCAACCTCTTCTCTGCCCACAACAAGCGTGTTGGGGAACGCTGAAGTGATGGCGTTTTCGATCACCGTTATCCCCTGCGATTGCGATTCATCCCTTCTCCCCCTCTCTTGAAGGCGAGTTGAGATGACGTATTCATTGTTTATTTCATCGCCATATTGTTGCACCTCACCTTTAATCCCTGCATTCTCAAGTGCACGACGTATTTCTGAAAGCTGTACGGGATTTGGAAATTTCACAATTATCTTATAACCTCCCACAAAATCGATCCCCCAGTTAAACCCTCCCCTTTTAATCGTACCGATAATGAAAATAATAAATAAAAATAAAGTAATGAGATAACCAATCCAGCGGTATTCCATGAATTTGATTGTCCGTTCCACAGCATTTCTCCAATTAAATGCTTAATTTTTTCAAATTTTTCTTCATTGAAATGAGTTCAAATACAAATTTTGTTATATACAGCGCGACAAACATGCTGGTGAGCACGCCAATTGAAAGTGTCACCGCAAATCCTTTTATAGGACCCGTCCCAAATTGCGAAAGAATAAATGCGGCAATGAGTGTGGTAACGTTTGAATCGATTATTGTCCAAAAAGCACGTTCAAAGCCTGATGTGATTGCCAACTTGACCGATTTCCCACTTTTTATTTCCTCTTTGATGCGCTCATATATTATCACGTTCGCGTCGACTGCCATTCCTATTGTAAGAATAAAACCTGCAATTCCTGGAAGAGTTAACGTAAAATTTAACCATGAAAGAATCGACAACATAAAAACGATATTTAAAATCACTCCAAAGGCAGAAATAATTCCAGAAATTTTGTAATACACTATCATAAATAGACATACTGCAACAATCGCAATTCCCAGTGCTTTAAAACCCGATTTCATCGCATCGACGCCTATTGAAGGACCTACACTTCGCTCTTCTGCGCGCTCTAAATCAACAGGCAACGCACCTTCTTTGATGATGCTTACAAGAGTATCAACTTCCTCCAAGGTAAAATCCCCCTGAATCTGCGCATGGCCTGTGGTAATGTGTACATTGATAGACGGTGCACTTCGCACCTTATTATCGATGACAATCGCCAATCGCTTTCCATGATTTTTTTTCGACGTTGCTTCTGCAAATTTTGCTGCACCCTCGGTGGTAGTAGAAAAGCTCACACAAAGCCTTCCATATTCATCATACGCTCGATACGCTTTGCTTATATCGTCACCCGCCAATGAAAGCTGTTTTTCCAACACCATTGGACGCACCGGAATTAGTTTTTTGGTTTGCGGCACTCTTTCAAAGTAAAAGAGAACTTCTAACGACGGCGGAAGGTTAATATCTTTCGCGATTTCATCTAAAAGTGCCCGTTGCGATGCAGGCTCAAGCGGAAGGCCTTTTTCTTTAAATTCTGTCTTTCCCTGAAGCCATTCTTCCGCTTTTTGCGTGTACTCATCGTTTACCAACCGATATTCCACGCGCCCCGTTGTACCAATGAGGCGTTTTACTGCTTCTGGATCGCGCACTCCTGGCAACTGAATTTCAATGGCACCGGATTGCCTTCGTCGCAGTTGTGGCTCAGATACCCCAAATTGGTCCACACGATTTCGCAAAAGTTCTAATGCCTGCTGACTTACTTCTTCGATATCCGACTCAGAAAGCTTTTTCCCTAATCGCCGTTCGAGCACATCAAATTTTGGTATAAGTACTAATTGCATTCCTCCCTGAAGATCGAGCCCTAAGTTAATTCTTCTGGCTTTAATTGGCTTTCCTTCCGCCCAATGCGGTACAAACTTAGCATCTTTTACGCCTGGAAACGTTCGTGCCTCGTTCATAACCGCATCGTTAAGGCCGTATCCTTTCACAGAAATGGTGTTTTCACTTTTTTTTGTTACCTCATACCCATCGCGGGTGTATCGCGCGACAATCGCATCCGCCTGATCTGCAACTGCTCCATCCTGTAACGTAATAACCAATTCGCGTTTGCCAACTGTGGGTAAAATTAGTATCACGGCAAAAGCAATTACCGCAGAAATAAAAATTAGCTTATATACTGCCCCTCTTTTCATTGAAATCACCTTATGCCATTAGTAATCGCACACAAAATCGATTGGACGCTTGTCATGCTATTTACTTACCTTAAACTTTTATGAACAGTGCTCCTTCTTGTTCTCGACCGCACTCGGTACAAAATCAAAATTAACAATACAATGAAAAGCAAAAATCCCTTTGCGAAATAATCCGTCGCTTTCGCACTTAATCCAAAAAGTCCCTTTCGCTGCGATGCATCTGGCGATTCTTCCGCATGCCCCCCAACTTCGGCAACAAACGCATCTTGCGTTTGAAGTGTGTGTGTCGAAATTTTTTTTTCGGGAATGCGAGAATATAAAAAATCTCCCTCTTCCAATTCGAGAAGACCGCCAGCTTTCTGGAATAATTCAGTTTGATCAGCTGCATGCGCACCACTTGCCGTTGAATGCTCTTCGATTTTTCCTTTCGGATTTTCTGTACGAATAGCAGTATTACCACCACCTATATTTTGAGCATCTTTCGATGTTTTTTCCTGTTTTTTCGCTGAAAGATCTTCTTTTGATTGATCTAATTTTTCCTGCTGTGTCGATGGAGTGGATAATGTTTCTGACACCGAATTTTGCGCGGGGCTGTCTTTTTCCTGTGCACGAACAAACGGTACATACAGCGCGCTTGTAAGAAGCAGCACACCTACCAATGCAATGCAATGCGGTAACTTCATAGGTACTATCGCTTTATGATACTTTGGATTGTATTGCAGATTTCGCTACTTCAATCTTTGTGTTTTCAGCAATCTTTAACACAACAATATTCTCTTCTGGCTTCAAATTAACTACTACTCCATATATTCCTCCGATTGTAAGCACCTTGTCCCCTTTCTGGATGCTTTCAAGAAATTCCTTTCTTTTTTTTGCTTCCTTCTGTTGTGGTCGAATCAGAATAAAATAAAAAATCACTATCATTGCTAGCAAGGGAACAAGAAAACCCATTACTGGTGAACCGCCCTGTTGTCCTTCTGTCTCTTATACACATCT
>JAOAAF010000057.1 GCA_026419015.1 Spirochaetota bacterium | reverse complement strand
CGTTTGCGCGAATGCATTCATAAGAAATATCAACACCTTGCCCTCCATTTGGATCGTAAAGGATTATTAGACGACAAAAGTCTTATTTTGCTAATTATGTCAATGATTTCTTTTTCAATCCGATGAAATAATCACAGGAGTCCCCAATACAATATATTGCTCAAGCTCAATGACATCATTATTAAACATTCGTATGCACCCACTTGTTGCAAGATGACCAATCGACTCCGGATCATTATTGCCATGTATCGCGATTCCATGCCCAATCGGAAGCGGAATACCATTTTTCGTTGGTATCATATTTTTTGAAACAGCTTCTCTGTATCGCATCCAATCGGCTTCATTTGGATAATCAAGAAGGTAAAAGCGAGGTCCGTATGCGTTGTCTCCTAAATCGACGTCTTTTTTTCCAAACTTATAATGGCCATCTCGGGCACGCCACCAGATTGAATTCATTCGTTTTAATTTTCGATAAGGTTCGCTCGATGGATCGGCATCCATGCTCAAAATTTCAACAATCCGATACATCCCTTCAGGGGTTCTTTCATCGCCTTGATGCAATTTCGGTTTTTTATCGGGATTGAGCCCATACGCAATTGGATATTTTTTTAACACGTTTCCATTGCGATCATAGACAAACAACATAAATCGCCTCTTGCTTACAAAAATAACATACTTCCCGTGAAAGGATTCAAATGCCTTTTTGAGTAAGGATTGCTCGTCTTTTGTGCACGATGCAAACATCGAGGATATATTGAAGCTCAACATTAAGTAAACGATGAGACAGTAAAACTTTTTGTTATCGCGAATGCGGGGATATGCGATTTTTTCGGTTAGAAAGTTCATGGATCACCCTTTCAGTAATATCAAAGTCCCTCTCTGCATATACCAACTCTTCACCTCTGTTGAAAACAAGATTAATTTCATACCTCCGAGCCACTGAACCAATTGCGCTATTGATTTCACGATAATATGCCGATTTAAGCTTTTCTTCTTGAGCGAGTATTGCTTTCAGTTCATTTTCATATTTTTTTAAATCTCCACGTAGCACCGCATCGGGAATCTCTGAACCCCCTTTTTCAATTAACATCTTTATATTCTCAATTGATTTCTGTACCGATTCTTTTTGTTTTTCAATCTCCTTTGCTGCTGGATCACCCTGAGCAAGGTATTCAACAATCGCAGGAAGGTACACATAGCGTATTCGAATCGCCTTCGATTCAGTCGCGCGGGGGATACAGGAAACGAGAACGCTTATCCCAAATAACAATGCGAAAAGCATCGCGCGTTGTATTTTCATTTTGTTCATTGTTCTTCAAATTAACAATTAAAAACGCATATCCCCAATTCCAAATTGGAAATTAAAATCGCTAATGTGTTCAAAATACCCTTCGCCTTTACCTACCCATTTGAGTTTTCTCCCAAACCAGAATCTAAGGGGCATCATGGGGATTTGTATTTTAAACCCAAATCCCCATGAATATCGAAAATACGACATGATATCGACATCCCGCCAATCGTGAATATCGAACACCTCACCGGTCAATCGATCATCGTTGATTGTTTGTTGATAACTTGCGATGAGATGCTGTTCCCAAAATCTGTCCGTCCATAGCGAACCGGCATCGAAGAAAAATGCAAACCACAGAATTTGCGGATGAATGGGAATCCGCAACTCAGCACCATAAAGTACCCTATGAAAAAGTCCAACCCGCCACGAATCTGGAAAACCTAAATCGAAGTAATCCCATCCTCGAAGGGTTTCCGGGCCACCGATGCGGAGACGATCTTCAGGTTCGATCCACGGATTGTTGTCGGGATTTTGCTGAGAGAAAACTTTCCTCTTTTGAAATGGCGGCATAATAAACGAGCCATTTGCCCGAAGCTCAATGACTACCGGGTGTGTGCGCAATAGCGGCAAATTGAATGGGCTGTAATAAAAATAAAAATCCCCATCGTATTTTATAAAATGATCATCGCCTCGAAAGATTCTCCCACCCGTAAATCCCGCAGAAAGCTCAATTCGCATTCCCCGCGTTGGATTCATATAATTATCTTTCGAATCGCGATACACGTAGGTTGTGAGCGTATTTTTAAGCTGAATGCCCCGCGCTTCTTGAATGAAAACTTCATCGGACGCATTGCCAGTCGGATTCAAATAGCTCTTGAAACCTTGATTCCACATTGCACCGATCCCATAGAAATCCCAAAATCGGTAATACGGCCCAACAGAATAACCCACCGTTTGTCGCTGGTACTCTGCTTTAATATTTGAATTAGGAAACATTGAAGAAGTGGGAATCGTATTCAACATATAATAAATCGATGCGCGCAATCCAAGAGGGATTTGTGCATCGAAAAGGGATTCTGTAATCCACGGATCTAAAAAACTCAATGTGATGGATTTCCGAAGTGGTCCATATTCAAAGCGAACTCCTACCCGTTGCCCGTTCCCAAGCATGTTGTTTTCTGCCACATCCGCAAAAATTGAAAAGCCTGTGGTGGTACCGTACCCTCCACCAAGGGAAATTGTGCCGGTAGGCTGTTCCTCAACTTCAAATATGAGATTTACAAGTCCTTCCCGACTTCCCGGGCGCACATTCACATTGACTTCTTTAAAAAAACCAAGATTAAAAATTCGCTCACGCGAACGCTGCACTCGAAACGCATCGAAAAGATCCCCTGGCTGAATTATAATTTCGCGTTCGATTACCCGCTTCTTTGTTTTCTTATAACCGCGGACAATGATATTTTCAATTTTCACTTTATCGCCTTCTTTTATTTCAAAATCAATTTTGACAAACTTTCGCACAACTTTACCCTCGGGCGTTTCGATCTCGCGTTCAGTAATCGTCTTCTTCGGGATTATTCTCGAAAATATATATCCCTTCGATCCATATAGTTGTGACATCATTTGCATGTCTTTTTGGAAGGCGGTATAATTAAAAACTTCACCTGACTTTCTCTGTTCAAATAATTCCTCAAACACCTTCGTGTCAAAGACCTTATTGCCCGAAACTGTATATCTATCGAAGTAATATTGTTCGCCTTCGAATACCTTTATATTAATAAATATTACTCTCTTTTGCTTTTCAATTGGGTTTTCCCATTCGTATTCAACGCTATCATCGACAATTTGCGCATCGAGATACCCCCTTTCTTTGTAATACGAAACGATTTTCATTTTATCTTGATTATAGACATCCTTTTTGAATTGACCGCCGCCTCCCAGCGCTCCCCTTTCATCCGTTTCCATCACGTCAATAAGCTCATGTTCAGGAATTTGACGAGCACCCATGATGGCTATTTTCGCCACTCGAATTTCCTCTCCTTCATCGATTCGAAAAACCACATTGACGGTATTTTCTTCTTTTGATTCTTCTTTTATTTCATACGCTACCACCGCATTAAAGAACCCTTCGTCCTCGTATTTTTTCTTTATTTTGTGAACGCTTTTTTCAACATTATCGATGCGCAAAGGTTCATTCTCTTTTACAAGAACCACTGATGAGAGATCCATCTCGCTTACTGCATCTGTTCCTCTGAATTCAACTTTTCGTACGATTGGCCTTTCCTTACACACAAATCGCACGTGAACGCCATCGCGGTATTCTTCAACTTCAACCTTTACATGTTCAAGCCAACCATCCTTAAAGAGAGCACGAATATCTTTTCTAATTTCATCTGCTCGCAAAGGGAACCCTTCAGCCGTTTCTATTTTTTCTATAAGATCTTCTTTATCGAGATTGCGAAGGCCCACAAACTCCACTTTTCGGACAATCTTACCTTCATAGCGCGATTGCTGGGATAATACCTTCTCGCCCTCAAACACAACACCTATCACACAAGCAAGCAGAATTGAAAGTACTGTTTTTTTCATGCGCGCGGCATCTCTCTTGCACTAATTCATTTTCGGAATATCGCAACCTACTGCTTCTTAATGGTCGAAATAATAAATTTTGGAATGCCTGCTCTATTAAGATCGTCCATAACATTCACCATTGTTTCATAATTTGACTTTCGATCACCACGAACAATGACAACGATATCCTTCATAGTTTCTTTTATTGCCTTTAATTCGTTTAGCAGTTTTTCGTGTGAGACTTTTTTTTCATTTATAAAAATTTCATTGTTTTCGGTTATCGAGATTACGATATTCCCTTGCTGGTGTTTTCCCGTTTGCACTGCACTGGGCAAATTTACAATTATTGAAGAAAGCATCCCTTGACTTGCATTATAAGAAAGCATAAAAAAAATTAGCAACGAAAAAGCCAGATCGATAAGGGGCGTCATGTCAATAAGCGCTCTCAATTGAAACCTGCTTTTGAATTTATACACCATTGCCACAGTTCCTGCCTTTTTTTATTTGTAAAGATGTTTTTGCTTTCAACTTTTTCATTTAAACTAATTATAAAACTGTCACCGTGCCTTTTCGGTAGCATCGTATTTTCTATTTTGCTTTACGAAAACATTTTTAATCCAACTGGCAACTCCTACTTTAGCTGAGATAGGCTGTTTGCAATAAACTCAATTTCGCGTATATACCCCTCCACTCGCGAAACAAGAAAATTATAAAAAATCCATGAAGGAATTGCCACAAGAAGGCCCAAAATAGTCGTTAACAAAGCCTCCGCAACTCCATATGAAAGAAGAGAAGATGCATCGGGCCCCCCTTTATACAACGCGACAAAGGATTTCAAAAGTCCCGTCACTGTCCCGAAAAGCCCAAGCAATGGCGATACAGTCGCAACGGTTGCAATAATTCCTACATGTTTTTCAATTTCTTTTATCGCAGCACGCGACGAGCGTAAAATTTCATTTTCGCGTTCATCCGTTGCAATATCTAATCGAAGTGCATTTTTGATGATCATCGCAACTGGACCCCGATATTGCTCACACAAAATATATGCATCGGTGAACTTATTGCTTTTTACCATCTGTACTACATTTTTCAAAATATTTTGATAATCGTAGTTAATTTTCCGAAAAAATACTAATCTCTCTATTATCGCTGCTGCGGAAATCACCGAGCAAAAAACTATTGGTACGATTGTTACCCACATTGAAAACGATGTGAAAAAATCAATCATCAGTTGACCGCGCATACAACCTCACTTTAATATCAGGCCGAAACAATTATCAATTCACATTAAGATTCTTATTCCGCCAAGGAAGGTTATGCCCTGCTCGGGATATCCTTCGCGAAGATAATATTTATAGTTATATAGATTTTCTACTTTTAAATACGCATAAAAGCTTTCAAGCATTTTTCTCTGTATTCCGAAATCGCCCACAATGACAGCGCGAAGTTGATCGTCGGTATAGGGATTTGTATACACCTGACTTATATATCGATTGTTCCAATCAAATGTCCATCGCTTTCCATTATAACGAATGGAACTTGTAAAAGTATGGACAGGGCTGTACGTAATCCACTCATCTGCCTGATATCGTGCAAACTCGTACAACAGATCGTATTCAACTAAACGATTGAATAGCGTAATAGTTACATCAAATTTAGAACGATACACAATCGCCTCAATAGGATGCGCACTTAAAACATTCCCTGGAAGTGGAAAATAATTGTAAAAATTGTTATTTCGCTCAATTATAAATTGTGCGAGAAGGTGAATTATCTCATTCACGCGAAATTCGCATTTCATATCTCCGCGGTGAACTCTGCCAGGCGGCAAACTATAATTGGGATAAATATATTTTTGTTGGAGATAGTACACCTCAGGCCGAAATGGCAAAAGATCGTATCGATATTGAAGCACGATGGACATATGTCGAAAATCTTTAATCGACATCCCAACAATTGGAGAAATAAGCGCTCTGTCATCCCGATTGAAATTAACTCCTCCCCCTACTGTGATGCCGATATGCTTTGTTAAATGAAAATCGTCGACTACTTCCCCGCTTGCAAATTGATCGTTTTCAATTCCCTCTTCTTGAAAATCGTAATAGTAATAATGCGTTTTGAATTTAATTCCATTAGTAGTTGACCAAATGTATTCGCCATTTACCGCAACGTTTATTTGATTTACGCGGCTGTTTTCAGGCTCACCTGTTGAAGTCGGCCGCAAGCGATGAACGTATTGAGCTCCACCTGCCACTAACGACAATTCAAATGTCCGAGAAGTTTTGATAACATTTTTTAACGAAAAGCGAGCTTTCTCCTTTTCTTCTCGGCTAAAAACCGAGTTGTCAAACATGCCGCGCGAATCATTATTGAGTTCAAGATCAAACACTGTTTTCCAGTTATCGGAGACATTTAAATTTCCTACAAATCCAATAGCATGTTCATAAAAACTTGAATTTTGATACATTTCATCGGCATAGCCAAAATCGTTTGACCTTTTAAAATTTGAATTTAATAGATACACAAAATCGCCCGATTCCTGCGAAAGATTTATCGTCGAAAGCATTGAATTGTATTGCCCATATACCATCTTCATATCCAGATTTACGTTCGCAGGAGAAGTTGCTTCATCATCTTTATGTTCGTCCTCAATTTCCGTTGAACGGCTCTGCTGAGCAATTGCAGAAATCGGAAAAACAGTAATCGCAATCAGCAATAACGCAGCGATTGCAAAAAATTTTCTACGCACATTATCGCCTCGGATTTTGAATACACTATACATCACTTCTGCCTGCGCATAAAATTTCGGCGCATACAAGTTTTCAGAAGATGAATAGAAAGGAGAAGTTAGTCGGTTGATCTTTCAACGATCGAAGCACACTTACGGCAACGAATCGATTCCTGTGGGTTGCCAAAATCAACGTATACATGTATTACATACCCACAATTGCACCGATAGTAAAAGCGCTTTATTTCATTTCTCATAGAAATGCCTTATAAATTGAAAAAATTTCTATTTTTATTATCGTCAAAATTATTATGAACACAATAGCGCTTTTTACCTCCCTCCTTTTTTCATCATTCCTTTAAATTGCGCCAACAATTCAATATCACTTTCTAAACACAAAATTAAAATATGAAAAATTTATCCCCGCATTGACGGGGATGATATACAGTTACGACATGTAATATTTCAAAAAGTTACCACACAAATTACTTTTTTAGTTCTTCGATTTTATCCGTTCTTTCCCACGTAAAATCTGGATCCTTTCGCCCAAAATGGCCATAGGCAGCCGTTTTGAGATATATCGGTCGCAATAAATCCAGCGTTTGAATGATCCCTGCTGGTTTAAGATTAAATACATTTTTTATTCGCTTGGCGATTTCTTCGTCAGAAATTTTACCAGTACCAAAGGTATCGACCATAATCGATACCGGCTCTGCAACACCAATCGCATAGGCAACCTGCACCTCACAGCGATACGCCAACCCCGCAGCAACGACATTTTTTGCAATGTATCGCCCCATATAGGCAGCAGAACGATCAACTTTTGAAGGATCTTTTCCAGAAAATGCTCCTCCCCCGTGACGTCCCATTCCACCATAGGTATCGACGATAATTTTTCTCCCAGTAAGGCCAGTATCTCCATGCGGCCCACCTATCACAAAACGACCTGTGGGATTGATAAATATTTTCGTATTGTTATCGATTAAATGCGAAGGAATAACCTTTTTTATTACTAATTCAATCACCGCACTGCGAATATCGTCATAGGAAACATCAGGGGTATGTTGAGTTGAGATCACAATCGCTTCGATTCGTTTTGGTTTGCCATCCTCATATTGCACAGTAACTTGAGATTTTGAATCGGGACGGATAAATTTCATTTCGCCCGCTTTACGCGCCTGCGCTAAACGATAGACAAGCTGATTGGCATAATGAATTGGCATGGGCATGAGATCCTCAGTTTCGGCCACCGCATATCCAAACATCATCCCCTGATCGCCTGCACCCTGTTCTTTATAAAGCCCTTCGCCCTCTGTCACTCCTTGTGAAATATCGGGAGATTGCGAATGAACATATACTTGTACTTCACAACTATGCGCATCAAAGCCAATTTCCGGGTCGGTATAACCAATATTCGCAACTATAGTGCGCGCAACCTTCTCATAATCAACTGTACACTGCGATGTGATTTCACCAGAGATAATAATCCTATTTGTTGTGCAAAGTGCTTCGCATGCAACGCGCGATTTTTTATCGCCTGTTAAATGCGCATCGAGTATACCATCCGATATCTGATCGCAAATTTTATCGGGATGACCTTCGGAAACCGATTCCGAAGTAAAAAAGTAATTTTTTAGCATCATTAAACCTCTATGCCTAAAAATACGCGGCCTCGAACACCGCAAAAATGAATTGCAAAATGAATTTTATTTAGTTAATGCACTTTATTTCCAATGGATGCATTCGGCCGGACAACTATCGATTACCTCTTGTATTCTCTCTTCATCCGCACCATTGGGATTATGGACACGGCTTGTACCATTTGGCGTCATTTCAAACACTTCTGGAAGGGAATCGACACAGAGTTCGCATCCCGTGCATTCCTTCTCATCAACATATACAACTTTTGCCATTGTAGCCTCCTTCTTTTTAAATTCAACACATGTGTGTTGGAAAATTCCCACGCGATTATTTCTTCTCAGGGCCCTTCTCGGTCGCCTGAACATTCGATGCGCGATTTGCGGTTTTTTCTGAATCTTTCTTCGAATCAAATTCGCTCGTCGCTTTTGTCCCCCCAGAAGACGTGGAATCTTGCTGAATGTTTTGAACCTTCACCGCATCTCCACCAGTGGGATCAAATGACCGCGCGCGATATGATTCCAAAATAGAAATGCCAAGCGCTCCTCCCATAAAAAGAGCCACAAATGCAGTAGTAATCTTAGTGATGACATCTGCAGTGGAAGAACCAAATGCTGTTTGACTCGATCCACCTAAAATCCCCATCCCCGCACTTTTATCAGATTGTAAAAGAATTATGAGAATCAACAGTGCACATAGGATAAAGAAAAATACAGTAAGAACTCCGAAAAGAATACCCATAAGCAAATTCCCCTCTCAATAAGTTTCGTGATTGGAATCGTGAACAATTAATTGCTCGAATTTTTTCATCCAAAATAAATTGCCTTTCGCACTACTTTTCTCCCCGCTTCGATAGCCTCCTTACCAACTCGAATACGGATATCACTTCTGACTGTTCTCCTAAAAGATCACATTCACTTCAATTTTTTCCTGCCTGAGACTTGGTTACCTATCCTTAATATTAAAAATTCACTTTGCCAATTTCCTTTTGTTTTACCAGCTATTATTGCACATGAATTATGTCAAGGAAAGATTTTGCAGTTAAGCTTGCTCCGCCTACCAGAACGCCATCAATGTTTTCCTGTGAAAACAATCCTTTAATATTCTCAGGTTTTACTGAACCACCATACAGAACAGGCACTGTAGTTGCGATTTCCGCACCGTAGAGCGCCTTTAATACATTTCGAATGCTCTGGTGCATCGATTCAGCAATTTCGGGCGTGGCAACTTTTCCCGTTCCGATCGCCCATACCGGTTCATAAGCAATTACGACTTTATTCATTTGATCACGCGCAACTCCCGCAAGCGCTGCTTTCAATTGTGTTTCAACAACTTTTTCCGAATTTCCCGCTTCGCGTTCGCTGATAAGTTCCCCCACGCATACCATTGGTTCTAACCCAACATCCAAGGCCGCATGAATTTTGCGATTAATCATTTCATCAGTTTCTCCAAACACATGTCGCCGTTCCGAATGACCAATCAGGATAAACCGTGCGCCCACATCCTTCACCATAAGTGGAGATATTTCACCTGTAAATGCACCTTCTTTTTCAAAATACATATTTTGAAGGCCAACTGCGATTTTGTTCCCGCACGCCTTTACAACTTCCCGTGCGTGAACAGCAGGTGGGAAAACAACTATCTCGCGGTTGGCAATATCGCCTAATCCCTTTATAATCCCTTCTATAAGCGCAAGGGCTTCAGAGAGAGTTGTATACATCTTCCAATTTCCCGCAAATATTTCCCTTCGTTTCATCAATGGACCATTCCTTCACAATTCGATACTGGTAAATGAGTATTTCCTATTTTCGTCTTACATGAAAAATTGTGGAAATAACAACTGTCTTAATTTCGATCGTTATTTTTTCATCATATAGTTAATCAAATCAATTACCCTCAGGGAGTATCCCCACTCATTATCATACCATGCCATTACCTTCACAAGATTTCCATCAATCACTTTTGTCAATAGGGCATCGACTATGGAAGAATGGGGATTACCCAAAAAGTCAACCGAGACCAATTCTTCTTCACAGTATTGGAGAATCCCCTTCAGCTTCCCCTCTGCTGCCGATTTTAATGCCTCATTTACCTCTTTTTCCGTGACGCTTTTTTTCACCCTACAGACAAAATCAGTGAGCGAAACATCGGGAGTGGGAACGCGAATTGCACCGCCATCGAGCTTTCCTTTTAGTTCCGGTATTACAAGAGTCACCGCCTTTGCTGCACCTGTTGTGGTAGGAATCATCGAAAGTGCAGCTGCCCGTGCACGACGCAAATCTTTATGCGGCAAATCCAATATTCTTTGGTCATTGGTATATGAATGAATGGTTGTCATTAACCCATGCTCAATGCCAAATGCGTCGTGAAGGACCTTTACAATTGGGGCTAAGCAATTTGTGGTACACGACGCATTTGAAATGATGTGATGTTCTGCAGGATTATATTTATCTTCATTCACACCTAACACGATGGTAATATCTTCTCCCTTTGCAGGCGCAGTGATGATCACTTTCTTCGCCCCCGCTTCAAGATGAAGCGAAGCCTTATCTCTCGACGTGAATTGTCCTGTCGATTCAATCACTATTTCCACACCGAGAGATTTCCACGGCAGCGCTTTGGGATCCTTCTCGCTATGCACCAAGATTTCTTTCCCATTAACTATAATCGATTTATCTGTATGGCGAATGGTACCCTGGAAAATTCCAAAAATCGAATCATATTTCAGCAAATGCGCTAATGTCGCTGCATTGGTAAGGTCATTGATGCTTACAACTTCAATATTCCCATATTTATCTTGATTTTGAAAAATCCCACGTAATACATTTCTACCAATTCTTCCAAAACCATTTATTCCAACTTTAATGCTCATACAGTTGCTCCTTTTTAGTTTTTATATTATAATAAAATAAAATCATCCTCCCGCGCTTCGACGCGTTTTTTTAATATTAAATTACATAATGATATCCTGTCAATAAAAAATCCGATAGGACGCTTGCATGCGCTGCGATGCCACCCATCGCAATTTTCACCTTACTGCACAAATCATCGAAATATACGAATTACATAGCTACCTTCCCCGCTCACTCGCCATACATGAATAAAACACCTCCCCGGCACAGAGCACCTAATTGATTCGGTGGGAGTGGGAGCCGTTGCCCGGCATGCGAGATTCTCGTTGCTAAATACTTCAAAATCAAAATTTGCATCTGCTCCATGCTCAATGATAAAGGCGGGCATCACCCCCTCTTGACCGGAGAGTTCAAACCAATCATCGGCATCATTTTGTGAAAGATTGCCCTGCAAAAGCATTGCACTTGTTAACGTAGCAGTCTCCCTCGTATTGTTTGGTTCGACTTCCAACCCCGTGGTGTTCGCTGTTCGCTGCTGCGGTCGATTCGGATGTATTGTGAATGTATAATTTCCTTCTCCATTTACGCGCCAAATGCGAACAAAACATCGTCCGGGAACATTGCACTGGATTGTGTCCGAAGATCCTGTCCCTATTGCACGACATGCGAGCGCATCGCCGTTGAAAACTTCAAAATCGAAATTTGCATTTGAATTATGCCGAATCGTAAATGTTGGAACAGTACCTTCCTGCCCATTCAATTCAAACCAATCTTCACTATCATCATTGGAAAGCGAGCCTTCTATGATTAAATTCCTTACAAGGTTTGCCATCGTGCGATCGTTGTTTGGTTCTTGCTCAGCAAACGTCCCCCCATCCCTTTGCACATTTACCGTGTAATTCCCCGATCCAGCTCGACGAATGATGCGCACGTAACATCGACCAGGGACATTGCATGCAATAGTCTCTGTATTTTCACTTCCGCGAGCGCTGCAGACGAGCGTATCATCGCTAAAAACTTCCATATCAAAATTCATCCCATTTCCGTGGCTTAACGTAAATGCAGGGTTTGTCCCCTCCTGACCTTCAAGTTCAAACCAGTCTTCTCCATCGCTTTCATCCAAACGGCCATACAGCACCGTGCTGCGCGTTCGATTTGCCAGCGCGCGTACATTGTTTGACTCAATTTCCTCTCCACTTTGTTGATTAACCCTCGATGGAACAACAGCAATGCGGTAGGCACCATCGCCGCTTTTACGCAACAATTTTAGAAAACAGCGACTCGGCACATGAACTGGATTCTTTGAAGATTTCCCATCAATTATGCCCGAAAGGTGAAAATCGCTGTACACCTCCAGCCGAAACTCGCACCCTTCATCGTACTGGAGGGAAAACGAGGGACTACTCCCCTCTTGCCCGTTCATCTCAAACCAATCGACCTGATCGCTTGCAGAAAGATTTCCTTGAATTGTTAACCCATGAACTATGAGATTCGCAGATAGTCGGGAATTGTTGCTCTCAATCTCCTTGGCTTCCCTCACAATTTGCTTGCGCTTTCCATCTTTTGCCTCTTCGATGATGTATTTAATGTCGTTTGCGCGAATCGCGAGATTTATTGAACGCGCCATTGGCACATAGGCAACTGAAACGCCGACCACTTCGCCCTGTGCATTAATCACCGGCCCACCGCTGTTTCCCTTGTCAATAAGCGGTGAAATATCAAAGTATTTTCGATCGCCATAAGTCTGCGTCGAATTTAATTCCCCTCGTTGAGCCTTATATGCCCCAGTAACAGGAAATCCAGCAACGTAGATCGTATCGAGCGGATGCAAAGAAGATGAATTTCCAATTTTTAAGACAATAAATTCTTTTTTGTCTGCTATAATTTTTAAAACTGCAAAATCATAGTAAGTATCCCACGTGACGATTTCTGCTCGATGCTTCTTTGCGCTATTAACAAATTGCACGATCAAAGAATAATTTCGCTTTATCGCTTCGCTGATCACATGATAATTGGTTCCAACAAGCCCATTTTCGGAAATTAAAAAACCCGATCCATACGTTACCAACCTTTCACCATCGTATGTGCTCACTTTCACCGTTGCCTTTTCAAGGATGTGCGCAACACTGCGTTGCGAAATCGCCGTTGAATTGCTGGTAAACAAAAGCACAAACGCAAACAGCCAGACAGCATACGAATTCTTTCCAACGTGTTTTAACATTACAGTTACTCCTTAATAATTTATTTTAGTTGCAATTTTCGATATACTTCTTCGTATTCCTTCGCTGCCTCATCCCATGAATAATACACTTCCATGCTGCGACGAACAATTTTTAACCACTCTTCTGCATTGTGGTATACCTCAAAAACGCGCGAAAAAACTTCAGCAAGGGCACCGGGCGAAAGATCATAGCACTTAAACCCTGTACCTCTTTCGCGATTTGAAAACCAATCGACAATGGTGTCATCAAGCCCCCCTGTGGCATGCACCACGGGAACAGTTCCATACCGCAAGCTATACATTTGATTTAAACCGCAGGGCTCATAGCGCGAAGGCATTGCATAAATATCCGCCCCCGCTTCAACGAGATGGGCTAGATCTTCATTGTATCCCCAAAAAATACCTACTCTATCGGGAAACGCCTTTCGCAACTCTTCAAAACGCCACATAAGATTTCCATCGCCACTACCAACTATCACAAACTGACAGCTATGCTCTTTCATGAGAATAAACAATGATTCAACAAGAATATCCATTCCTTTTTGGTAAGTAAGCCGTGAAACAGTGCCAATAAGGGGAACTGTGGCAATTTCTTGAATGTTAAATCTGTTCTGCAAATACCGCTTACACTTTTTTTTGCCTGAAAGCTTTTTCGATGAAAAATTCGCAGGAATTCGCGGATCATTTTGTGGATCCCATTTTTCATAATCGACGCCATTGGGAATACCATACAACCTCCCTCCAAGCGATGCGAACACTCCCGCAAGATCGTACCCAAATTCGGGTCGTTGAATCTCTTGCGCATACTTTCTACTTACGGTAATCACCGCATCTGAAAATACAATCCCTCCCTTTAAAAAATTCATCTGCCCATAAAACTCCAATGCACCGACATGGAAATATTCCCAACCGATCATGGCACACTGCATCATTTCTGCAGGAAAAACTCCCTGATACCCGACATTGTGCACTACCATTACCGATGAAACGCTGCGATAAAATTCATCATGCGCATAATGCGTTCGAAGATATACCGGGACAAGCGCAGTTTGCCAATCGTTGCAATGGATGATATCGGGTTTAAAATTTATAACTTTGAGCGCTTGAAGAACAGCGCGGCAAAAAAATGCGAATCGCTCACCATTATCGGCATACGCGTTATAGCCATCATCGTAAAGCCCATCCCTTCCAAAAAAATTATCGTGCTCAATGAAAAGCGCGGTTATATTGGGTACATAATTGCTATAGTAAATTCCAGCCCATTTTTCTCCATTCCCCATTGGTACCCCAAGCGGTACAGGAATCTGTTTAAGTTGAAATCGATTCTTATCGACTCGATAATACCGTGGCATAATCAGCAACACGTCATGGTCGCGATGGGCAAGCGCTTGGGGAAGGGAATACGATACATCTGCAAGCCCTCCAGTCTTTGCAAATGGATATGCTTCGGGTGTGACAAAAGCTATTTTCATTTCATTACAATCAGTGGTGGTAAGTAGTCTTCTGGCGGTTTGTATCCCAAAAGCAAAAGAAGCGTTGCAGCCACATTTCCAAGCCCTGCAC
>JAOAAF010000056.1 GCA_026419015.1 Spirochaetota bacterium | reverse complement strand
CTTCGAATTTGACGCCTATCGAGGCGAGAAAGCATTCCATAATTTTGAAATCGCGCAATGCTAAAATACAGCGAACCATCTTTTGATTACACAAGGCCCTTCTCTTTCAAGCGCGCAATAATATCGATCATTGCGCCAATCGATTCTGTGGCACGAGGATAATGTTCCACGCGCTCAATATTCAGGGCATCGGCATCTTCAAAGAAGATTTGCATATAACGATCGGTGTACTCGCGAAGTGGAATCCCTTCCGCGCGAGAGCCTGCAATCGTTTTATCGTCCACATCTGTAATGTTCATCGCATGATTTACTTTATACCCGCGGAATTTTAAATATCGCCGCAATAGATCATTAAAGACGAATGTGCGAAAATTACCTATATGGGCATAGCTATACACCGTTGGCCCACACGAATAAATCGTCACAGGGGGATAGTCGGATATTTTATCCTTCTTTATGCCCGATGGAATGAAATCCTCCGACTTGCCGCTGTATGTGTTGAATAACCGAAGCCCCACTGCTCCCCTCGTTTACTTTTCGAAATACAATTCATTAGCTTTGAAAGCGGAATATGAAGGAAACGGAACAAATCCTTTTACGCGTTCAGATAGCACGATGCGTTTTGTAGATGTCCATAAAAAAATCCAAGGAACATCTTTTTGAATAATCGCCTCAACCTGTCGATATATGTCAAACCTTTTTTGGACATCTACAGTTTGTTGTGCCCTTTCAAGAAGCACATCAACTTCTCGGTTTTCATAAAATGCACGATTTCCACCTACACCTGCATTGCGAGAATGAAATAATGGAAAGAGATAATTTTCTGGCTCGGGATAATCGCCATACCAGGTAAAATATGCCATATCGAAATCGCCCCGAAGTACTTTACTTTTAAGCGCCGACCATTCAAGCGCTTGCACTACGACATCGAGGCCTGCATCGACAAGAAACTGTTGCACCATGCGCGAAATTACTTCGTACTGGTAATCTGCCTTTACCAATAACGTAAATTGCCTCGTTGCATTTTTTAACTCGAAAAAAATTTTCCGCGCCGCTTGGGGATTAAATTTTAGCGAAAAATCATGTTTTGTGCGATATCCAGCAATGCTTTGCGGAACTGGTCCATGGGCGATTGCGAATCGAGAATCGAACAGCGCTTTCGCAATTGCATTTCGATCGATTGCGATATTCAGCCCATACCGAAAGCGAGCATTCGAAAAAGGAACGCGCTTATTATTGAGCGCTATGTAGTGCACAATCGGTTCTGGAATATCTATAAAATTATATTTTTTTTTAATTTGAAAATTTTTACAAAAAAGGGGAAATTCAAAATAATCTAAGTTGCCGCTCGTAAACTCGAACCGCGCCATTAAGTCATCGGGAATGATTCGATACTCTATGCCTTCGATAGCAGGCATGCCTTTAAAATAACGATCGTGCCGAAGTAAAACAATTCTCTCATCTTGCTTCCATTTTGAGAGCTTAAAAGGACCAGTCCCAATAATCGCGCGCGATGAAAAATTCGACTCGGGCGAAACAATAAAACATGCTGGCATGGTAAGCGTATAAGGAAATGTCGCATGAACTTTGCGAAGCGTAATTGACAAAAAGTGGCTGTTGATCTTTTCAATTTTTTCTACATGCGAAAAAATCCACCTCCGTGGCGATGTGGGATTTTCACCAAATCGAACCCTGTTAAAGGAAAAAATCACATCATCTGCAGTACATTCTCTGCCATTGTGGAACAACACGCCCCTGCGCAAGCAAATGTGCAACTCTTTCCCATTAAAGCGAAACGATTCAGCAAGATCGCCCACAAGATTCCCTCGCTCATCAAAGGTGAAAAGACCATTGCAGATCATCGCCAAAATTCTACCGGTGACAACATCGGTGCTAAAAAAAGGATCGAGCGTCCCTGGATCCGACTGCGTGTACATGCGAAAAAGCGAAAGGTTTGTTGACTTTGCATTGCAATATAACAATAGTGGGCAACAAATAACCGCAGTGCTAATCGTTATACGTACCAATTTCATTGCCGTTTTCATCGACAATTATTTCCATTACTGGGGTATATTCAATCACCTCTTCTTCTAATTGGCTTTCTCCCGTTGGCTTTTGCGAATACGCTTGCTGGAAGATTTCAATTGGTATCTTTAACTTCTGCCGTTCTTCTGGCTTCAAATTGTATTGGGCAATGATGAGCTGTAACTTTTTGGTATATTCGATTAGATCTTTGAGCATCCGATTTTTTTTATCGATAAGCCGTTTCGACTCAATAAAAAGCTTTTTAAGAAGTTCGGTGCGCTTGGCCAACTTTTTCTCAAGCTCCTGAACGCGCTGGTAATATTCCTTGTTTACTGTTTGAAAATCAATTCGCGCAAGGACGATCTCCTCTCCACCTTCTTCTCTCTTCTCAATGGCATCGAGAATCTCGTTGAGCTCTTTTAATGAAAATAAATCCTCAGTGGATGTGCGAATCCACTTTTTGCCTTCGCTATCAACGAACTCGCCTACAATTTCTGCTTCATGTTTTTTCGTTTTTGGCAACATAACCGCACCTGTTGTAATAGCCATAATATTATCGGCAAAAAAGGCAAGAAAGATTTAGGATGTAAAATGAAAAGGCCGCCTCGGGGCGGCCAATTATTCAAATACGGTTACATTACCAATTACTTATACACCATAACGGTTAATTTATTATTCTGCCGAAATGCAATATATGGCATTCCAGAGGAATCGAGGGCAATTGAGATGTTGTTTACCGATGTTGGCGAAATCCCCGAATTTATATATTCCACATACTCCCATCCCAAAGCGGTGCTTCTAAGCTTCATTACGCGCGCTTTATGTTCTTTTGTTGAATCGCTAAATGCCACATATGGAATATTCCCCACCATTGCCAGCGAAAGCGCATTCGCATAACCACCAGTGTCAATTGGACTATATCCCACATTTACCCAAGAACCTGCATCGCATTTTTTCACGCGCACAATCATTCCTTCAGGATAGAGTTCCAGATATGCAACATGTGGCGTCTTCAGGGTGTCGAACGCAATTTGAGAAAACATTATCGGATAGTTCGAAAAACCAAGCTCTCCGGGATAAACCCACATTGAATTCTTATATGCTTTCACCGTAATCCTATTCCCAGAATAAACATCATTAAAAGAAAGGTACGGTATCATATCCGCGTCATACCCGAGCGCCCCAAACACATAAGCATCATTCCCAACACCAACATTGCCAATTCCTGTAATTTCATTCCACGATGAGCTAAATTCAAACAATCTTGGCGCCCACTTAGTGGTGCCTTCATCGACATACTTATCGATAACAAAAATGGCAGGTGAACTCCCCTTCATTGCCAAATCGAGCTGTTGAATCTTTCCAAAGGGGTTTGGAATACCACCTATATGATTCCATATACCCGATGTATGCGCTGCGACCTTTGCGATTGGAGAATCGTTGTTATATGCGATGTACCCCACATACACATTTCCGCTTCCATCAGATTCAAGATCCACGCTTACCGCAGCTTCCCCAGAAAAACCAGCCTCACCAAGCGCAGACCATTCGCCGGCCTCATACCGTTGAACAGTTACATGCTCAAATCTGCTTGCCGCACCATCGAGATATACCACATGCGGGATGTCTTTTACGATGCGCAACGCAAAACTATCGGTATTTGCAGTAGTGGCAAAATTTTCGACTCCAACAGGCTCCCATGAAACATGCGTTTTGACCTGAACTGGTCCATAGAGCGCAGCATTGTTTTCAGGATCTTTTACTGCAACGGCAAAATAATAGGTATTGTTATTTGTGAGCTCATTGACTTTAATTCCACCATCATAATACGGATCAAATTTTGCCCAATCGTGGACAATTCCAGGCTGAGCTGGAAAAGAATTAGTAATCGCAAGCACTTCTTCCACCGTATCGATATCGTTACTCGAGCTTGCGATGACAACACGGTACTGCAATTCGGCATTCGAATAACTGTTATCTTGTGCTTCGGTAAATGCTAATTTTACCCACGTAGAATGCACATCGTTTGGAGAAATCGTGAGCACACCAGGCGTTGGTGGGGTGATATCTTTCGTCTTCACGGCTCGCGGCGAATACATCCCGGCATTTCCATACCAATCGCGCACTGCAATCGCAAAATAATACGTTGTTGCATCATCGAGATTTTCAATGGGAATGGTATGCTGATTTTGATAATCCCAAAAAAGGCTTGAACCTTTCACCCAGTCATAGTTGATCCCATTGGTGCTTCGCACGTTCGTATTTGTAGTTTTTACCACATTGCTATGCCAACTTATCTCGTCAGCTTGATCTATTTCAGAAGGATCGTGTGCCCATACCACTCGATATAGTAACTCGCCAGGAGGCGTACCTGGATCGGGATCATCTGCTTGCACTATTGCGATATTTAAAGAATTATCTGTTACGTTGTGATATTTAATATAATATGGGAAATCGTTGATAATTTCAATCGGAGTGACAACGGGACTGCGAATATCTTTGGTATACTGAAATTGTGGTGCATACAATGCCATATTGTTCTGTTCATCTTTTACCAATACTCCAAAATAATACTTCGTGTATTCAGAAAGCCCGCTCGCAGTAACGCTTAATTTATTTCTCGTCCAATTTAACACGACATTCGAAGACTGATTTGCCTCCTCAATTGTATCTATTTCTTCAACCGTATTGGCGCGCACCACTTTATAGTACAAATCTCCCTGCAGGGTAAGGTTATCGGTTGCCGCTGGCCAGTTTACTGTAATTGTATCGGCTTCAACATTCGTAAAATAGATATTTCCCCCCACAGTAGGCGCTTTCGTATCCCTTGTGGTGGTCATCTTGGGGCTATACAACGCTACTTTAAGTTTTGGATTTCTCACCAGCACTGCAAAAAAATACCGCGTTCCCATCGAAAGCCCGGTAACCTGCTTTTCGAGCACGTTCTGCGTCCAATCCATCACCAGATCGCTCCCGCTCACCGCGAGCGCTTCGCTTACGGTGTCAATTTTAGAAGCACTGTCAGACTTAACCATTCGATATTCAAGAACATCGCTTGAATAATTTACATCCTTCGCTGCACCCCACATCGCGTATATAGAATTCTCAGTTCTGGCAGCATCGTTAAATGTAATGGCACTCCCTGGCGTTGGGGCATCATCTCCAAACGTGCGCACCTGTTGGGGATAATAGATTGCCATGTTTCCCTTTTCATCGCGTACTAACACAGAAAACCAATAGGTAGTCTGAGGCACTAAACCGGTAAGGGTAATCGAAGGCACATACTCGCTCCATTCGCGTACTACGGCATTGCCCGAGAGGTTTGCGCACTCCACCGTAGTGTTGATGTTGATATAAGTCGGCGAGGTAACTACACGGTATTGCAACTTCTCCTTCAAAGTAACATCATCGCTCGCTTCTCCCCATGAAATGGTGATAGACGTAGATCGAACACCGGTAAAGGTGATGGGTGTGCCCGGCACCGGCGGAGTTGTATCGTCAAACATCTTCGGTTCTTCTTTCGAGCTGCACCTGCAAATGGAATATACCGCACAGATAAAAATAAAAACGAATACATACTTTTTTCTCTGCGCCTTCATTGGTTCACCCCTTGTCCGATAAACTCTAATAGAATATACCCCTCACAGCACCATAATAATCGAAGGAGATCGAGGGCCCATTTCGCTCTTCGCGCTGCAGCAACATAATTGCGAGGTCTTCGAGAAGATTGCCCGCATGCCACCAAAAGCTATCATGTCCCATTGCTGTTTGGAAGACATCGGTATTTATTAGATAATTAAACTCCTCGACCAAATCCCACGCATCGTATTGCGGCGCTGGTTCCATTACATCCAACAAATACCGCCCAATGCCTCTTTCGCCGAATGCAATTATTCCCATTTCGGTTAACTCCGCATACATCCCTTGAAATGCGCGAAGAACGGGCGAAAGCTTGTCGAGCACATCGCTCGCAATGTGCGTATAGTACCCGTTGACGAGATGATCCAAATTGCGCATATCGCCGCTTCTGTTACCGTTGAAATCCCACAGCAAATGCCCAACCGCTTCTTGAACTTTTTTAAGATCATCAGGATTAATATTCGCAACCTCAACAAATCGTTCCCACGCTTCAAAAAGCCTTCCAATGACGAAAACAGGATTTGCTTCGGTAGGATTATCGCGCTTCACTGGGCTAAGGAGCGTTGCGAACGCTTCGGTAATGTTATTAATTGCATGCCGATGGCCATCCTCAAGGTCCTTGTTTGCTGTCACAGGATAATACGCCTCTCGCTTTCCGGGCATATATTCGTAATTGATGATTTCATCGAATAAATATTGCCGATAATCCTGCACAATTTCCCGCGGCGTTGCTTCGTAATCCTCTTTAAAATCTGCTCTCGGATCTGGTACGATGAATGTCGTGTTGTCAAAGAAATGATCAATCGCCGCATTTTTTGCAAAATTAAGTTCATTCGGAATATTAAGCCCTTGATTCGATGTCCCATTCCATCCATAGAGCCAATCAATGACTGTGGCAGGTCTCCACACGATCGAATTGGTTTTCCCGATAGGATCTTCGTACGCTTTAAGCGGCTTTCCGTATTCGAAATCAGTTGATGTGAAAACGATGAGATTTTTGTTGTACTCATCCATAAGCCAGTCCATTCGTAAATCGTAGTTGTGGAGATTATAGATATTGGGAACGTACTCTTCGCCGCCTCTAAACCAAATCGTTCGATAGCTCAGGCAATAATCGGAAAACGCTTCGTTATTCGCGTGATAACGAAAATCGATATATGAGTTCAATCCTTTGAAAATCGTTCGATATTTCGAAGCATTCGATGGATTTGACAGCCACTGTTTCACATCGAGGTACTTGTAATATTTTTCCTTGCTTTGCACAATGCTCGTCTCCCCATCCCAATCGGCACCGCCGTTTACAATCCCACTGCCGTCCCACAGTTTCTGCACTGTAAGCTCAATTATCCCATTTTTATTGCCATCTTTCTCGGGATCAAATTCCATGTACTTCCCATGGCCATAGCAAATATCTCCCGCGTTGAATACGACAATATCCTCTTCCCCTTCATTGAGCGCACGCAAATGCGAGAGCCGCACTTCCTCTTTGATTTCATAAACTCCTAATATCGCCCCTTCAAGGAGATTAACGCCAAAATATCGCACGAGATTGCTGTTTAAATCCCCCAATTTTTCTTCCAATTCGCCTGGCGTAAGTTCTCCTCCCCAGGTGTCCAAATCGAAATTATATAATCCCTCAAAATCGTTAATGCGGTTTTCCTGGATGAATGAAATGAAATCGCCATAATTAAAATCGCGCAAAAAATTAACCGCTGTGTCAATATCGCCTTCATCGATGTGCAGTTGGAAAAGCCCAAGCTCTTCTGCTTCTTCCGGTGTGGGCCGCGCACCCACAAAATTCGTGCCCCAGTTTTCCTCAAGCCATTTGACATAAAGATAATTGTTTATGACGGGAATGCTCTTTTTTAAAAATTGCACAAACCGCTCATCCTGCGAAAGATCGCGAATAAAATCGAGCGTGCGCCGCAATTGATCGAGCGATTGATTGTCGGCAAAAAAGAGCAACCGATAAATCGGCACGTTCCAGTCAATATCGGGATTGCGTTGGCCATTGACCCAGTACGGCACCATATTGCCCGTTGGCCCAGTCGAAAGCGCAAACGAGTTAAGATACGAACGAATGATGTGCCGTATTGCCAGCGAGATACTGTTTTTGATTGGGGTAAGATAATTGATATTAGTATACTTACTATTAAGGAGAGCCGGCAAAATGCCTTTGCGCGAGCCGGGCTCAACAATATCATTTATTGGATTATGGTCTATCAAAATATTTACGATGGCATCGCTGTTGTACACCGGCGATTTCCCATCCTGCGCATTGAATTTTGTCTGATTGAGCGCTACGGTGGAAAGAATGAAATTATCGAGTTGTGCTCGATAGCCGTCGCGCGCAAAATAGGTAAAATTCCCTTCATCGATCTGAGATGCCGTTGCCGCATTCCCATTCCAGTCAACGCACACTTTCCCATCTTCGTGAATGGTGCCCACAATCATCGCCAGCACTGTAAGAAAATCGTCAAATTTCCCTTTACTGTCGCCCGTCCATACCTGCCATGCCGTTGCTTTCCCCGTATTAGGATCGAATGCAACGGGGTAGCTTACTCCTTTCACTTTTGGAACAGGCGGCAAATCGCATTCTTTCGTGTTCCAAAAATCCAGTTCGGGATAGTATTCTTGGTAAAATTTAAGGAACTTCTGCATATATGGTTCGGTAGGCCCCCATCCAGGTAAAAGGATGTCAGTCATGTGATACACCGAATTGCACATGGTAAGCATAACTTGCAAATTGCTCCCCACCACCGCAGGAAGAACAGGTCCCCCTCCAAGCGAGTTCCATATTTCATTGGTCATTTTCACCAAAAACTCAATTAACCACGACAACATCCCTTTGTTGTAATATCTGTAATCGAGAATGACGCAATAATCACCATCTAAAAATGACACACCATCCAGCCGCGCGGTATTATTCCCTTCATCGACAAGATCGAGATAATATTTATCGCCACCCAAATTCGTTTCTAAATTGCTTCCCCAAATGGCATTATGTTTTATATCATTGCCGAAACGTTTCGCATTTGCAATTCCTGCAATCCCGTTTGCAATAATGAGATTGTACGCAAAAATTTCAATGTCGGCCTTAATAAATCCCCATCCTATGCGCTTGGCTGCATGAATGGGAATCACATACAAATATTTTTTCTGATACAACAACCAGTAAATATTTTTTCGGATGGCTTCTTCGCGGCTTCTGCAATCAATGGTAATGCGATTTCCTCCATTGCTCACATCGTTTGCATCGCTTGGGTCAACGCTGAAATGAACTCCAGGCGTCACATAGGCACCCCCAGTGAAGTGCCAATAAGGATATGTAGATGTTTTCCGTAAATATCCATACTTAGGCCGAGAAGAATCGTAATCCGATTCGACAAAACCCGGCTGTCCCTTTGATGGCACATAAATCGTCTCGTACATGTGATAACGCCCATACGTCCATTGAAATTCACCAACGCCTGGACCTTTATCTCCATTATTTGGTTCCGGCCAGCCAAAGCTTGCCTGTTTTATATGATACCAATCAGAATAAAAGTCATTCTCATATTTACATTTCCCCCCATTTGGCGCTTTCCCGCGATAGGTGTAAGGGCCATACCCTTCCCATGCGGCAAGGGCAATTTCCGACATATTCCAGTTTGTGGTGATCATCCTGCCGCTGGCATCTGCAGAGCCAATAATGTCCCCCTGGTGAGCGGAAAACTTTCCATGCCACTCGCCCACGGTGCTTAGCCCTTCCCGGCGCCGAAATGTTCCCGGTTGCAACAATTCGTTTGCAGGCATCCCATGCTGTGTGGCATACCTCACCCAGTTCGATCCATGAATGCTTTTGCGATAAATATCGTTTGCCCCAATTACCGGAATTTGGACGCAAATTCCCATCATACAGGTTTCAATATAAGTGCTGTTACCCAATGGGCTTCCCATTGAACGCATGCAGTTTTGTACCGAAAGCTCCCCAGGGGCATTCACGGGATCAACCACTCCATAACTTGCCGCCATTACATACAGAAGTTCGGCAAGTGCAGAAATGCTTCCAGTTTTACTCCCGTATTTATCGAACATCACTAAGTTTCGAATGGATTGAGTAATTCCCCCAAGAAGAGTTTGAATATTTCTGTTAGGATCGCCAAAATACTCCTGTCCATCCTCTGGGGTCAGAGCCCATTTATAAATGGGATTTCCATTTTTATCTTTTTTGCATCCATTGCAATAGTAATCCTGTAATATGTGAAGCTGCATGTTGGTAAGAATCGATTCAATTTGGCTTTCGCCAGAATAGTTCGGATTCACAGCTTTTCCCCCAAGCCGCTGCTGTGCCTGAATGCGAAATGGTTTTTGCACGGCATCAGTGCTTTTATATTTCGCCATTTGGGTTATATATCCATCGGAAGGATGGATGACCCAATTTGCAGGATGATTCGGATCGTTCGGATATGGTGCAGTAGAATACAGCAATCCCTTGAAATTTTTGGTAACCCCATTTGTCGATGTATAACTTATTCCGCTCCACAACAGTTTTCGAAGGGTTTCGCGATCAATTCCTACATCAGAAGAAAGCTTCAAGGCTTTTGTTAACCGCTCGCCAATGCTTAAATACCCATCGCTAGGATCATTGCTCCCAATCCATTTTAATAGCTCATTGTTTGTAAAATCGAATATCGCAACGCTCTCAAGATCGTCCCATTTTTGTACATCCTTTTGGAAGGCATCGACCAGCCACTGGGTCAGCAATGTTTCATCGGAAGAAGCTACATTACCTCCCACCGATAACCCCTTTGGCGTTGCCGACAATATTTTCATCTGCTCTTCAATTATCCATCTACCGCGCCGCACAAAATTTTTAAAATAGCGTTCGCTGTTTTGCCCATATTCTTTCAAATACTCGGGCAGCTGAAGGGTATTAAAATCCTGTGGGATATGGGCATTTTCAAGCACAGGGTTTTTTATGATCGGATACAGATCGCCAATAAGATAATCCGCAATCGATTTTTTCACTGGGTCGGCAATCATCCAGTCAGCGATGTCTTCTTCTATATCGCGCACGCTTTCTCCTGGAAGCGGATTTTCAAGGAAATCAATCGCATCAGCAATTTTCGCTTCCACATCCATGTTTTCATCCACCACAGTTTGCATCGCATTCTGCAAAAGCGATGCGGGATCGTCTAAATCTTCGGCTCCATCGTACAGCGTGTGGACAAATTCAAGATTTTCAATCAATCGATTGATTCCATTGTACCCCATATCGGAAAGTTCCTGATATGGGCTGAAAAAATCCCAGTAAAAAGTGCATTCGCCTGGATCGATTATACCATTGCGATTGGCATCTTCCCAATTACGAAGCTTTTTCACTACATCGATGAGCGCATCAACACTTTCCATCATCACATCAGGATCTACCTTCAATATTTCTTTGACCACCTCAACCACCGCATCGAGCGCTTCAGGATCGCGGGAATATTCCGCGTGAAATGAATTGAGCCCCCGTGCCAACGATTTCACCATCTCCGGAAGAGGAGCATGATAGCCGTACATGATGTTTGCAAGAGCAAGATACAATTGTGCTGCAAGCTCGGGATTCGCATTCATCAGTTCATTCATCCGCTCATTGAGCTCTTCCTGCTTTATATTTTCAAACATCGATTTGATTGCAGGAGTATTATCGAATATTCGAAATAGGCGGACTTTGGGTTCTGGCTGCAATTGCTGGAATGTTAGATCTTCGCCGCCGCAGCCTCCGAGAGTAAAGCAGACAAAAATAATAATCAATGCGGTAATTGCATGGATTTTCATATCATCATCCCCCATTGCGCCAAACGGAAACTTGTTTTAATAAAAATGCTTTCTCCTTACCAAAACACTCCAGTTGGTTTCTTAATATTGCATGCGGGTGATAAAAAAAACTATCAACATGCACCTGTTATTTTTATTTTTTCACATCCGAACAGCGCTGCGCTTCATTGAATCCTTTTCGATATAAAGATAAATTTGCTTTTGGAAAATATTCTTCTCTGGAAAATCAACACTGAAATCGCATCACAAACCAACTGGCCGCACTTCTACATTGCTAAATTACTATAATTTACCATCCCCATTCTTCTCAAATCTCGGAAATCGCAAAAAATGAGGGCAAAAAATGACTGTTTTACTCAACAAGGTGGGAAAGGAATTGCTGGGAAGAATTTCGAAGAATCGTTCTTCTTCGCAAACAATAGTTATTCCGCGTGATGATATTCGGACCAAAGTCGGTGGAGAAGGCACGCGAGTAACCTGCCGCTTTACATAAATCCACAAGGGGTAAATTATAGCGCCCATAGGGAAAGGCAAAAAAAGATATTTTTCTGCCAAGATAGAGTTCTAACACGCGTTTCGATAGATATATCTCTTCATATAGTATATATTTCGATTCAGCGTCGAGCCGATTATACACGTGAACCAAATCGCGATGCGTCATCGAATGGCACTCAATTCGAATTCCCGACGAATCCATTTGGCGAAGCTTACGCCAGGTGAGCGCTTTGTGCGCTTTTGTTGAAATTGCATCGATAACGACAAAAAGCGTCACTGGATAGTTAAACTCTTCAACGAGCGGCAACAATGCCGAATACATTGCGGGATATCCATCATCAAACGTTACCACAGCAACTTTTTCCGTATACGGCCGCGGATTATCGAGCCGTGCGATGAAATCTTCAAGCGGGATGATGCGTATCGATTTTTGTCGAAAGAAATCGAAGTGCATGCGAATGCGATCGTAATCGAGAGAATATTGCCCCACTCCATCGATATTGTGATACAGCAATAATGGCACTTTTAACATGCGATCGATTTGTTCGGATTTTCTCACCTTCCACCCAAATCCTTCATGCATTATCAGAATTTCTGGCGAAAATGCAATGAACCAAAAAAGCAGCCCGACAAACCCAACGAAACAGATCAATACGATGGTTAACGGAAATATTCTTTTCATGAACCCACGAAAAAATGAACTTCACGGTTTATTATTATTTTTCGGCAACATTTTCTTTTTTTTCGATGGCTTATTGAAGGGACATCCGCATTTCTTTTCGGCGAGTGCAATGGATAATTGTCGCAATGCCGAAAAATCGGCGATAGATTGCGATATTGGCAAACCCTCCTCGTTCTAACATTCGGGCAAAATGCTCGGGTTCAATAAAACTTTGTATTGTTTTCGATAAGTACCGATACGCGCGAAGTTTCCCAGAAACAATTCCTCCAACAATGGGGACTCCAATTGCAAGATAGAATCGATAGAGCGCGCGAACAATACCATTTGACGGACGGGTAAGTTCAAGTACGACAAGTTCAGCATTCTCTTTCAAAACGCGAAAAACTTCATCGATAAACACATTAATATCGGGAATATTTCGCACACCAAAGGCAATGAATGCTGCATCGAATTGCATATCGCGAAAAGGGAGCCTGCAGACATCGGCAGCGATTGCGCCTTCCTCAATTCGCTTAAGTTGCCTTCCTTTTTTGAGCATCTCGATCGAAAAATCAACCGCGACTACCGTTGCCCCTTTTTCGCGAAGCAATGCAACAAAATCGCCCGTTCCCGAACAAAGATCTACTACAAGTTTCTGGCGCGCATCCTTTAAAAGGTTTACCGCAAATTTCCGCCATGACATATCCACTCCACACGACAAAACGCGATTGAGCACATCGTACGTTTCAGCAATCGAATCAAACGTTTCCCTAATGAATTTTTTTCGCGGTGTTGGATTTTCGTTGTTTATTTTATATTCGAGTTCTTCTTTCATTCGTATCGTTGCAGAATTTGGTACCGAGAATCGCGCTGGCAAGGAATTTTGCCAGCATTTCGTATGATGTCAATAATTTCTTCTCTATTGGTACGCACTTCTATCCCTGTTGCGCGAATCACATGCTCTTCTAAAAGCACTCCCCCAAAATCATTTGCTCCAAATGACAGCGCAAGCTGTGCAAGCTTCATTCCTTCGGTCAACCATCCCGCTTGAAAATGCACCACGTTGTCCAAATAGATGCGCGCAACGGCAACGATTTTTAAATAATCGACTCCACTTGCGGGGTGAATGTTATCCATTTCCGTGCGCAATGGAGAAAACGACCATGGAATGAAGGCGCGGATAATCCCCGTTTCGTCTTGAATGCGGCGAATCACATCTAAGTGCGCAACTCGTTCCTCAAGCGTTTCTCCCATCCCATAGGTCATCGTTGCCGACGATTTAAGACCGCAGCGCGCAAGCGCGCGCATCACCTCACACCATTCCTTTACACTAATCTTCGCAGGGCAGGCATACGCGCGAATGCGATCGACCAGCAAATCCGATGCGCCCGGCACAGAATCCAAACCTGCGCGCTTAAGTGTATGGATTACCTCATCCAGCGAGCAGTTGCTCCTTTTGGCGAGATGCCATAATTCAGCAGGGGAAAAGGAATGGATATATATGTGTGGGAAATGCGATTTAATTGCCACCAGCATTTCGACATATCGATCTAATGTATATTCATCGTTAACTCCCCCCTGCAACATCACCTGGGTGCCACCTATCGAAACGAGATCGCGCACGCGGGCTAGGATTTGATCCATTGTGAGATCAAACGGCTCGATGATGCCAGCGCGGGCGTGATAGGCACAAAATCGGCACTTTGCTTTGCAAATGTTCGTATAGTTGATAATGCGATCGATTATAAATCCAACCTCTTCTGACGGCACAACGAGCCTTCTTCGAAAATCAGCTGCCATTGCCAAACGCACAAGATCCCACGAAAACAAATCGCATGCCTCAGCAAGGGAAATGCGTTTTCCCGAATATATCTTTTCTTCAAGATCGTTCATCGCATCGCGTTTTTCACAACTCAATCGCGCACCGGATGCGCATAAAAAATTAGACTTCGCCGCGCCTCATACAGCGGTTATTGAATTTCCATTTCGAAATCTGATGCTTCAATTTCATACACAATATTAAATGAAATCAATCCTGCAAGGACCCCCCGTAACGGCATCCCCACCGTCACTGCTTGGAGAAATTCATTATCCACTTCTCTATATTCCCACCGGCTACCGCATGCCACAATCATCCCTACATAGTCGAATGTATCGGCATCGTATAGCCGAATGATTGTTTCTTTTGTTTCCACCATCGGCCTCCTTTTTTTCTTGCATCCCTATGCGCAATGGCACAATATGACAAGAAATTTTTTCACCGCGACATGACATCGCGTGCAAACTCACTGCAACACCGCACAGGTATATGAAAAAAATCGCTGTCATCGGTGGAGGTGCATCCGGATTGATGGCTGCGTGCATTGCAGCGCCCCACGCAAAAGTTACCATTTTCGAAAAACAAAACGATGTGGGAAGGAAAATTCTTGCCACCGGCAATGGAAGATGCAATATATCGAACCGAAACCTCGATGCATCGCACTATTTCGGAAAAAAACCCCAATTCGTAAACAACGTATTCGGGAAATTTGGACTGCACCAGACAGAAGAGTTTTTTCGCTCAATTGGAATTCCGTTTGCCGAAGGGAAAGAAGGCAAGCTTTTCCCTGCATCGTTTCAGGCATCCGCAGTGCAAAAAATTCTTGCGTTCGAAGCAAAGGCGCGCGGCGCGCACATTTATCTCCACAGGCGCATCGATGCCATTGAGCCGCAAAAAAACGGCTTCCAACTCATCACCGCGGGCAAAGAAACGCACCATTTCGATGCGGTGATCCTTGCAACGGGAAGCTGCGCGCACCCGCAACTTGGGGGCACAGAGAGCGGCTATGCGCTTGCGAAAATGCTTGGGCATACCATTGAACCGCCTATCCCCGCAATTGTTCCGCTCACTGCAACGCCGAAGGCGCTTCATCGCTTACAGGGCATAAAATGGGATTGCACGCTGTGCGCACAGTGCGAAAATAAAACAATTGCGCGCGCAACTGGCGAAGTGCTTTTTACTAAATACGGGCTTTCCGGACCTGCAGCGCTTGAAATTTCTACTGCGGTAAATCGGGAGATTGTGTTAGGGAAAAATGTTGTAATCGAAGTAGACTTTTTTCCCACCATCGCTCCGCACGAACTCATCCCGCTTTTTATTTCCCTCTGCGCGACTTTTCAAAAGCCCATCGCGCTTTGCCTTGCGGGAATTGTAAAAGAACGAATTGCCGAAGTAATTATTTCCATGATGGGGAACGACCCGTGGGCACCCGCTGAATCGTACTCACAACGCGCAATTGCTCAATTAGCCGAATTTATGAAAGCAGTGCGCGTTCAACCAGGTCAACCGCGCTCATTTGCCGATGCCATGGTTGCGCTCGGCGGCGTTTCAACAGATGAAATAAATCCTGCAACAATGGAATCAAAACTTATCCCTGGGATTTTTTTCGCCGGGGAACTCATTGACATCACAGGCACCACCGGTGGATACAATCTCCAATTCGCATGGAGCAGCGGTGCAATTGCGGGAATGAATGCGGCACAGTGAAAATGCCTGCTTTCGACATTCAGCGGTAAAATTTTACAAAAACATCATAACACACAAACGCGGTAACTAATGCAAACGTAATCCATCCAAATATATTCTGGCGATTAAAAAGCGCCACAAAGAACCGGATTGGGACATAAAACATAAAAAATACGATGACCACGCCGAACCAGTTTTCCCAAGATGCTTCTGCACGGGTGCGTTGAAAAACATCGATTGCCGTGCGAAAAAAATAACTCATTAATATTCCATATAACCAAATGACTGCAATTAAACCCGACCGTACCGCAGTGCTCTTTGGGAAAGGATCAACAATTGGTTCCTCATAGAATGAACGAAGCGATAAATATCCCCATGCAATTGCTATAAGATATGGTGGAAGCACTAGAAAAATACTGCCCCCTAACACAGCGAGCAGTGGAAAAACAATAATAAGGAAAAAGATTAATCCTCCAATAGTGTATGGCAAATACTTTTTAATGCGGATGCCAAATAGCCGTTTCACAAACACCATGCTAGTAATATGCGTCCACGCCAATGCCCCAAGATAAAAAGGATCTCCGAACATATCGTAATTTTTATCCTGAAAAAGCATTTCAAAAAAAGCATCGCCATAAACTAATTCCCCCCACGTAATTCCCATCCACGCAAACGATCCATGAAACAGCAGCGCGAGATAGAACAATACACCAAAAGGCCAGCTGAAAAATCTCCACATTGCGCGATGTAAAAACGCAAACCCCTTCCGTACTCCCGCATCATCGACCGCAGTTTGTACCATTGCAATGCAAAACATCGGATACAATATCATGGAAGCAATCCCGAGATAGTAATGCATGATTAACGAATCGGAAAATTGTTCCAACAGTATATGTACCAGGGCAGGTATCACTGCGTAGCCAACAATGGTGAGTAGATCGTACACAGAAATTTGAAAAAAAGTTCGTACGTTCATTGCATCGAACAAAAGCCCTGCGCTTTTAATTTCAATGAAAAAACCGCCTTAAAAAAGGCGGTTTTTTTGTTCACTCACTATGCAATGCAATCACTTCGGTGCAAGAATTGTTGACGATTCTTTCGTTTCGTCGCCAAATTTATACGTCACCGCGAAGGCCATGGCCAAAGGATTTCGTTGCGTGCTCGTCCACGCCATGCCCGAGACAAAATATGGTCCTATTGTGAAAAGCTCAAGATTTCCTAACCAGTCGAACGTAAATGCGCCGAGCCGGTACGACAATCCCAAACTGAATGCAGTCTGTGCAGAGCTAATTTCGCTGACCGATGCAGGGGTTGTCACTGTGCCCTGGCCGGTGATGCTTTCGCCTTCACTTGTGAGCGGTTGATAAATTGTCTGCCGCACGCCAAAACGGCCTCTCCAGGTTTCGGTAAGTTTTGCCTCAAGCCCTAAAATGAGCGGCACTTTTACCGACGTGTAATCGTACTTGTACTTGTCCACGTTGTTCGCGGGCACAATCGCATCGATTCCATAGTAATTGTTTTTAAATGTTTCAATGATGGTTGCAAAACCCAAAAACGCTTTCACCTCTGGCGAAAACGCATATTCATCCGACACACCGATTGTGATGAGTTGCCCCGTGCGCTCAAAGGTATCTTCTGCATCCACATTTTTCGTCGGGTTTGCGGTATCGGAAATCTTCATGCTTCCTTCCGTTGATCGATTCAGCATTTTGTACGCTGCATAGAAATGCGATTTGTGCCGCGTTGTCATCTGATAGTTTACGCGCGCAAAACCGCCAAAATCCATTGCGCCTTTGGTCTTATAATCCGTCTTTATCTCTAATCCAGGAGCATATTTCGAATAGTTGTTATCGAGCGCGTAGAGCACAAAATTTCCCCCAAAATCGATATCGACCTGGGGATTAATTTTTACAATGCATCCCACGCGCGCGGAATATTCGGTGTTTACGAGATTGTATTCTTCTTTTGCGTTTATTGTCGAATCGCTTTCTTTGTTGTTTACCCATGAGGTTGCATAGCCAACATCGAAACCGAGGATGAAACGACCAAAATCATAAGCGACCATCGCGCTAAAGTTGCGCTGGGTTAGCTCTTCGCGAAGATCGCTTGATTCCGTGTTTGTCCCCACAGGGTAACTTGCATCGGCGGGATCTTTTAAATCTAAAATTTCTTCATTGAGCAATTCCACCTGATATCCGCCAAAACTCTGCGTTGGCGCCTTTGAATGCGTATAATTCGATTTTGCGTGGATAGCATACGTGTCAACGTGAAATAGCCCGTCAACGGCGGTGGTGTTCCACACATTGTTATCGACGGGAATTCCAAAATTAAAACCAAGAAAAACCTTTCCCGCAGGATTTAGAATAATTCCCCCCATGTTGTAGCCACTTACCACTCCAATTCGCTCTGCGTATGCGCGTTCGTTGAAGGATGGCAGGTATGCTGGGTTTTCGTACATGTATGTTTGTAAGCCATCAACAAACCACGGGTATTCAAAAAGGCCCATGCCCATGTCGCGCGTGCTGGTGGCAAATGCATGTGCTCCCCCTAAAATTGCCGCGCAAAGGCAAATAAGAATTTTTTTCTTCATTGCTCTCTCCCATCACATGTTTATTTTCATTACAGGAACTTCTCAAAATGCACATATCACCGCTTTCACGAACATCGCTTTAATTTTTTTCCCAATTTGTTTTCAAAAGGGTGACTTTACGCAGTATTTTTCGAAGTTCCCATTTTTCTCGGTAATTGCATTAAAAGTAATATCCCATATACCCAAAAATGCCAGTAGCAGATGACGTATGCATTTGAAAATAGTACCAGTACGCTGCCTCACACCCCACCACGAAATGCTGTCCAAAAATGCGAAATAACCCCACACTTGCTCCCAATGTTAATGAAAGCGAAAAATCGGATGTTTCTTTTACTTGGTAATAAATTGCCGAAAGCCCAGGCCCTGCTTTCACCTGTGCGCTTACCACATCGAACACCGAAAACGTCGCAGTTGCATTTGGCAAAATGGTAACATACGTCATGCGCCCATCGGGCACTTCCTTATCTTTCGGGCTAGCATAGGTAATGTCCACCCCGCCGCCGAAAAGCGTTTCGGCCAAGTTGTTTTTTTGCACAACAAGCTTTGCGCACCACACAGGTTTTAGGTATTCCGCCTGAGAGCTTCCCGGGAAAAAATATACTCCCGATGCAAGAATGGTAATTTC
>JAOAAF010000055.1 GCA_026419015.1 Spirochaetota bacterium | reverse complement strand
GGCTCGGAGATGTGTATAAGAGACAGCATGTGCACAGTAGGATCATTGCTATCGGCCACTATACAAGAAGGGGAATCGGAAAGTCGAGTACTTGCCCGTACATCTTTCACCCGTTCGCCCAGTACTTTTTTCATGCGCTCAATGAGCGGCTTTGCCAGCTTTTCTTTTTCTTTATCCAACGATGTCTTTAAATCATCTGTCGCATCGCTACGATTTACAGATTTAAACTCGTAATCTTTATACTTCCCAACGGCAGAAATAATGATATCATCGAGCTCATCATCCATGATGAGAACTTCAATTCCCTTCGCATTGTACATTTCAAGCAATGGAGATTGGCGAAGAGCTTTTTCGTTTTGCCCAGTGATATAATAAATTGCTTTCTGCTCTGGTACCATGCGAATTTCATATTCAAGAAGGCTTGTATAGCCCTCAACCTTCGTCGATTTAAATCGCGCAAGCTTCAATAGCGTTTCACGATTTTCGTAATCGCTATATAATCCCTCCTTCATGGGACGCCCAAATTCCTTCCAAAATTCAATATATTTTTCCTTATCAGTTTCCGCGAGCTTTTCAAGTTCGGAAAGAACTTTTTTCACCGACGCTTGCCGAATTTTTCGCAAAATGTTATTTTGTTGAAGCATTTCCCTGCTCACGTTGAGCGGTAGATCTTCCGAATCAATGACGCCGCGCAAAAAGCGCAAATATACTGGCATAAGCTCTTTGTCATCATCAGTAATAAATACTCGCTTTACATACAGTTTAATTCCAGGTCGATAATCGGCATAATATAAATCAAACGGTGCCTTTTTCGGAATGTAGAAAAGGGTTGTGTATTCAAGCGTTCCTTCCGCATGTGTGTGGAGATACAATAAGGGATCTTCGCTTTCATGAGCGATGCTTCGATAAAATTCAAAATAGTCTTCTTCTTTCAGCTCGCTTTTCGGGCGTTTCCACAATGCGGAAGCGCTGTTAATTTGTTCGACTTTTTGCACAGTGCCCTTCTTTTTGCCCTTCTCGTCCCATTCGGTTTCATCGTAATGCAAGAAAATTGGAAATGGAATATGATTTGAATACTTTTTGATTATCCCTTCAATCTGCCATCGACTGGCAAATTCTTTCCCATTTTCGTTCAAATGCAAGATAACCGTAGTTCCATGGCTTTCGCGCGTTGCTTCTTCGATCGTATATTCACCCCTCCCATCGCTTGCCCAACGATGCGCTTTCTCCTCACCTGCGCGCCGTGTGATCACCTCTACTTTGTCCGCTACCATAAACGATGAGTAAAAGCCTACGCCAAACTGGCCAATTAAATTCGAGTCTTTTCGCGCATCTCCAGAAAGCTTTGCCAAAAACTCTCGGGTCCCCGAGCGCGCGATGGTACCGAGATTTTCGATGAGCTCCTTTTCGTTCATCCCAATGCCAGTATCCGAAACCATGAGGGTCGGATTTGCACCTTCGGTAAACGTGATATCGATCCGCGGGGAGAAATCTATCTGCTTGTATGCTTCATCAGTTAGCGTGAGATATTTTAACTTATCGAGCGCATCGGAGGCATTGGAAATGAGTTCGCGAAGGAATATTTCTTTGTGCGAATATAACGAATGAATAATAATATGCAAAAGTTGCGTTACTTCAGTTTGAAACTGATGAGCTGCCATGCTAAAACCTCTACGCAATTTTTATAAAAAATAAATTAGCACTCATTTATATAGAGTGCTACTAAAAATATATTATGGAATTACAAAATCGTCAAGAGGGAGTAAAAAAAATTGCAAATCTCTATTTGTTTATTTCAAATGCATTGCAGTCACAGAAAATAATTTTATTAAAATGTACTGTGCAAATAAATAGAATATACCGCATTATTTGGCTAATGTTATCTTTCGGGCGAAGTTTTAAACGAAAAATCGCAAAAAATACATCTCAGGTAATTGTTTTTGAAATTTTTTTAAAATGCAACGAACCATATCGTTTGACATATTTATTCGAAACAAGATAATACTTATACCAAAAATTATTATGAAAAGCATTGACAATGCAAAATATTTGCATTATTCGAATTTTATTATTTAAAGCATATAATTTCTAAATAAAATTGCAATTTAAATTTTATAAACAACAAAGGAGGTCGTTTATGGAGTTTACAATAACAAATATTTTGCAGAGTTCTTTTCAACGAAGTGTGAAGTACCTCGTACCGGTGATCGTGAACACAATTCTTTGGATTGTAACACTGTGGATACCGTACTTAAACGTAGGTACAACAATAGGCCTATGGATTGGCATTAGCGCGAAAATGTCGAAAGGCGAAGAAATCAGCATGGCTGAAATTTTCAACCCTCAATATAGAAGGTACATGGGTGAATTTTTTCTTGTTACAATTTTTATCATTTCAGGTGTTCTTATTGGATGGGCATTTCTATTTATTCCGGGAATTGTAATTGCATTATCGTGGATGCTCGCACCGCTTTATGTGATCGATCGCGGAATGACACCTACCGATGCAATCAGCAAAAGCAATCAGGTGACATACGGCAAAAAGTGGACGATTTTTATTTCATTCTTTTTAATTGGATTAATATGGATTCTCGCTTTAATTCTTGGTACAATTATTTTCTCAAATATACCAGAAATTGGGGGATTTCTTGCCTTCATATGGATTTTCGGTGCCTCTGTACTGTTTTCAGTCATCGATATGGCAGCGGCATCGGTGATTTATGGCGAGCTCAATAAATGAATATAAAAAAAATAGGTAATCTATTACTACAAAACTTACAGTCCATGCATAGATATGTCCAATGGACAACATGCTTTTAGCGGTATTCAAGATGAAAATACAAAAATCGAAAAACAATGATTGTTCACGATGAAAAATTACTTTCAAAATAAAATACTAAAAATATCGCGATTAAGAGATAGTATGCAGTGGGTTATCTTTTTTAAAGTTACGATTCATTATGTAAATCGACGAAGATTGGAAATAACGTAAATATAAATCATGCTGCTTTTAAAAAATGAAGCAGCATGATTTTCTTTCATACGATTAATTACAATTTTCGATATATTTATTATGGACAATGTTCCAGAAAAAATGAATAAATCTATTTTATTGATGCCATCCTGTGCATTTGACTCTCTGCAGTGATCTTTTTAAATTAAATGAATATTGAAACTTCTTGTCAACACCAATCTACGTAATAGAATTGCTCGACGCCTTATTATATAAATTTTGCTCAAACCCAATTATATTTCATTTTGAGAAAAAATTTTATTGCATTGTAAATTCATAGTTTGTATGGCAATGACCACTCTAAAGCATTAAATTTCTCCCTTTTGCTCAATTTGAAACAGGAAAAATTTTATATCATCGCTTAATCGCTTACAAAAACGAATAAAAACGTTATAATTGGTACAAACAAATACAACTATTCCAAAAGTTTAGAATACTAAAAAGTAAGATAATAAAAATAGCACTTCACAAATCCTGTTCATGCGCTCCGATGCTAAACGGTGGAGTACGGGGATTCCCGTAAAAGTCGTCTGTTGGTTGATCGACACCAAGGTCGCGTGCCCCTTCTGTGATGGACGAATTTCCGCCATCTGATTTTTTCACAAGCTGCCATTGGTTGTTGGTAAATTCCGTATAGCCGTGAGTGCCCAAATCCCATGAAGTAAATATCTTTTGAGCGATAATGGTGGTGGCAATGGGTGTGCCTGTGTTTCCTACAATGAAATTACCCGATGCTAAGCCACCATGGCTACTTACACAACTTTCAACCTCGGCAACAGTGGCATAGGTACCCCACTGTGGAAGGCCACAATCGCCCCCGCTGTACCACGTGCTGTAAATCCTGTTTCCTCCACTACCACCATAGGTGAGGACATTGTTCCGAAAGCTTGTGAAATACAATTGCCCGCCTACCAGGGGCCAGTTATTTATAATATTGTCTGAAAAAAGCAAATTGTTTTCAATGTAATACGATCCGTGCGCGGAAGAATTCAGGGCAAAAAAGGCAATCGTTGCACCCGCAGAGGCTGACTGTCCCCTCCCAAGGAAGGCAGTATTGTAATATATCTTTGTCACACACGAGGAAGCATTTGCTTCAATCCAGATACACCCACAGTCGTGATTTATTCCTGTCATGTTGTAGTCGCTATCTCCGCCATAGAGCATATTGTTGGCAATTGTGACTGTGCCCGAGTGGCGAAGAAGTATTGCTTTCAAATGACATTTGCCCGAGGTAAGATCGCCGCCATAGATTTTGTTTGCATAAATTTTAATCGTTCCACTGTTTGGAATGTCAATCCAGATTCCCACCGAGTTTCGCGGATAGTCTGTCGATACCGTTATGCCATTTCCGGCATTGATGTCGTTGTGGAGGATATCGAGAAAGCTTGGATTTGCAATTTTAACTCCTATCTGCACTTCTGCCTGTTGCGTGCCAGAGTTTACCGTTGGCGTTCCGCCAAAAATGGTATTATATTCAATTGGATTTACTCCTTCCTTTGCGCTGCCGCTTGATAACCAAAGAATGCCAACCGCACCATAGCTGGAGGTTGTCGAATTATTGTTCGTACCCGAACCGCCGGTTATATTGTTATGATGAATATACGGGCTTGCGGCATTTTTCACATGGATGCCAATGTTGACAAAATTTGCCTGCGTGGAACTACCGCTTCCACCGTTTATTATATTTTTGCATATTTCCGGCGATCCATCATCAACTACTATTCCCACCCCCGCGTTTGTATTGATTGCTGACGCATTCGATGATCCGCCATTAATGATGCAATTACTGATGGTAGGCAATGCGCCGCCAGTTATGTATATTCCGCAAGCACCATCGCTTTGACCTGCAGCGCCCTCAATGGTAAATCCATCGATGACAACCGACCTGTCGATGATAGCGCCCTGAATTTTCAAGGTTTCGATTGCAGAAGGCGAGTAGCCAGATGGCCGAATGATCGTTTCATTTGTTTTATCAAACGTTGGGTACCCGTAACTGGATGTCTTTGTCCAGGTGGAACACTCGTAACTGCCGTAGAGCGATATGTCATCCGATAATGTTAATTGATTTTCATCGTAGGTTCCCGCACAAACTGCAATTGAATTTTTGCTGCTCATCGATGCGCGCACAATTGCGGCGGCAATTGTTTTTAGCGGGGATGTTTGCGACCCCTCATTGAAATCATCGCCAGATGCTTGATTGACAAAAATCCATTTGTTTTCCGTAGGATTATTCGTTTCGGGATTTTCTACTTCGGGACTATCAGCAGTGGGAGAATCATTATTATCAAAGTTTGTAAAGATTTCCTCACGATGACACGTAATAAGCAATATACAAATTAACATAACGATAAATATGTTTTTGTTCAAAACGCAACCCCTTTCTCGTTAGCTCATCGAAAAAAGGCCTAATGGAGAAAAAGTTTTTCAGTGTTTATATATTATTACATTTTTTTAAAAAAATCAAATTTTTTATATTAAAATTTTTTTAAATACATTTAAAATATAAATACGCAGACATATAAAAATGAAGATACTTCCAATTGAAACATATTTCATATCGAATATATTTTTTAATCATGGAAAGCGGATAACTGGAGCAATATTAGGTAAATAGAAAATTGGTACCCGTTGAAAGGTGATTCGCAATGCAATTTATTATAAATACTTTTTGTCATTAGGCTTTTGGAAAGCCTTCATGAGGATTGTAAGAAGCTTAGGAGATTCATTATCACGGAAAAAGCAAATGTGTTCATCCGATACACCAATGGATATATAGAAGAACTCATAACAGGAAGCACAAAAAGTTACATTATCATTTTAGTATTGCACATCGTCACGTTGCAGAGTTTCCCCACAATCGCGTGTAAAGTTTTTGACTTTGCAAAGGACAATCAAAACAATTAAGCTTGCGAAAAGTGCATGGACAAGCAAATTTTGGGCTTCTGATCATTCCTATTCAGATTCAATATTGACAAAAGTCTACAAGATGTTATTGAATTTAGCAATGTTCATAAAATCCATCAATTAACATAAAATTAGCTTATTTATTTTCTCAACAATTTGGACAGGCAAGGTATCTCTGTTTTGTAATGTTACTTCTGTGATATGGATATCGTTTCGTTGCTTTATTTGCAAGATAAAATCATCACCACCTAACGTGATTGTGCCTACAACAATATTATCAGAATCAAGTGCCCGAAGTGCTGCCTGTTTAAAAATTTCAGAAAAACATTCCATTTTGCCAATTTCATCCATGATAATGATATGATTTGCAATTGGTTTTATTGCAGGGACGGCAATTGTTTCGATATTATGAATATCCACACCATACCGCCGCACACGATATGGCGAGACGATGTTCTGATGTGCCAGGTAACCCATCTTCCCATCAAGCGAATGAAGAATAAACCCAACGCGCCTTCCTTCTACCCGCTCCTCCTCAGTATAAAAACCACTTTTAGGGTATGGGAGCATCCCAATGATCTTTTTAATAACTGTGGTCTTGCCAGATGATGGTGCGCCAGTTAGAAATATATTTTTCATATTGTTCAAATTCTCCCTCGCAGATAGAACTTTCACTTCCCTTTCTTGCCTTTTCTTTTATAAAATTGCATAATCACAAAATTTCGCTTCTTTAACAATTTTGTTATTAGTTTTGGTGTTTTCTCATTATTTATCCCCAAACGGGTTAGACTGATTTTGCATTTTTCTAATGCAAAATTTTACTATGGCAACATTGTTTGTCCATGAATTTAATCCAATAAATTTATGCTTTCTTCTTACTTTCCCGTTTCATAATTCATTCCATATCACTCAAATTTTCTTAAATCATTGAAAAGAACAATGAAATGTAATTTTTTGTTTACGCCCTAACCCCACTATTTTTGGAAACAGTCTTTGAAATCTTCGTCCATAAAAAAACACATTTAAGACAAAACAATAAAGATTTTGCTTTTTCATTCATAGCCCTCGCATTTTCCACTTGCAATTATCGTGAGAACATTTACGCGCTATGTCTTGACCTGTGCTTTTTTCGTATTAGCTTTATAATGAATTCATTATTATTCGTTAAGATAATAATTCAATTTTCAAGCGCTTTTCATATGCCATCGAAAACGGATTTCGCACCATGCACTTTATTGCTGAAGCTTTTCTCGCTGACAAAATTTTTAAACTGACACATATTCTTTTTGACAACAATGCTCGTATTTAAAAAATCAACATCAAATTGCGAAATACAATTTTCTTTAATAGGAGTTTTCGATGAAACTTTTCGAAGGAATGACGCTCTGCGGATTTTCACTTAATTCCATTCGTGAAGTCCCATCAATCCAATCAATTGCATATATCTTTTCACATGAAAAAACTGGTGCGCGATTATTAAAGCTATTCAATCGCGATGATAATAAAGTGTTTTCCATTGTCTTTAAAACACCGCCACAAGATAACACTGGAGTTCCCCATATTCTCGAGCATTCGGTTTTAGCGGGTTCACGAAAATATCCGACGAAAGAACCATTCGTAGAACTTCTTAAAAGTTCGCTTCACACATTTCTCAATGCAATGACGTTTCCCGATAAAACCATGTATCCAGTTGCGAGCAAAAACGAAAAGGATTTTTTGAATTTAATCGATGTCTATCTCGATGCAGTATTTTTCCCGAACATTTACCATAATCCCTTCATTCTTATGCAAGAAGGATGGCATTATGAATTCGATTCAAAAGGAAGGCTAATTATTAACGGTATTGTTTACAATGAAATGAAAGGGGCTTTCTCATCTCCAGAAAGGATTATTGTATCGAAAATTCAAAAACTATTATTCCCCGATACGTGTTATGCATTTGAATCGGGAGGAGATCCCGAAGAGATCCCATCGCTCACACAGGAGATGTTTTTAAATTTTCATCAGACATATTACCACCCATCCAACAGTTATATATATTTATATGGCAATGGAAATGTTGAACGGGAACTTTCACTCATTGATAGTTATCTTTCAGAATTTTCAACACGCGAAATTGATATCCCAATATTCCCACAAAAACCATTCGATTCACCGATTGATCGCGTATTTGAATATCCCATTTCGAAAAGCGAACGAACAAACGAGCGAAGCTATGTTGCGGTTGCAACTGCTTCTGGCGTTGTCACCGATCCAGTACTTTATTTAGGATATGAGATAGTACGCCATTTGCTTTTAGGCACTGCAGCTTCGCCTTTGAAAAAAAATCTGTTAAAGGCGAAAATCGCAAAAGATATCACTGCTTTTGCAGAACTTGAAATTCTTCAACCATACTTATGCGTGATTGCGAAAAAGACAGATCCACAAAAGAAAAATCAATTTATAGAAATAATTCGTGAAACATTGGGAAGTCTTGTCACCAAATCTATTCCGCGCGACATGATCGAAGCGAGCATCAATCACATCGAATTCCAACTTCGGGAAGCTGAACATCCAAATATTCCGCGTGGCCTTTTATATCACTTCATATCAATGGCAAGCTGGCTTTATTGCGATGACCCGCTGGTTCATCTCGATTTTCTTCCAACTTTGGAAAAAATTCGCACATATGCGACAAATCGTTTTTTTGAAAATTTCATTCACACTCACATTCTCTCCACATCCCACACTGCTGTTGTGACACTGATGCCAAAGCCAGGTTTGGCCGAGGAACGAGAATCAAAAGAAACCCAAAAACTCTTTGCATTTTTATCAACGCTTTCCGATGACCAAAAAAAATTAATAACCGATACCACTGATGAACTTAAACGCCGTCAACGCCAACCTGATTCACCTGAGGCGCTTGCGAAACTCCCATACCTCACCCTTGCCGATATTCCACTCCAACAGGAACCCATCCCATTCGAAACAATTTTGTACAATCGTTCTCATCTCCTTTTCCCAGACGTCGCGACCAACGGAATTGCCTATGTTCATTTTTATTTTGACATACGCTTTCCATATACAATGCTCCCTTATGTCGGACTTTTAGCGGGAATTCTCGGGAAAATTCGCACCAAAAAACGAAGTTACGAAGAACTTGCCACGTTAATTAATCTTTGCACTGGCGGCATTGAATGCTATACTGAATCATTTAGTTTTCAGAGCAATGCGTTTCATTTTACACCGAGGTTTGTGCTGCGCGGCAAATCGATTCACAATAAGATTCCTCACATGATGGATCTAATAAAAGAAATACTCTTCGAATCTGATCTATGCGATCGCGAACGCCTCTGTGAAATAATAAAAGAAATAAAAACCCGTTTCGAAAAAGGGATAGTCGAAAAAGGCCATGCGATTGCCATGAAACGCCTTTTTTCATACTTTTCACCAGTCGATACCTACGATGATGCCGTATCGGGATTTTCGTTTTACCAGTTTATTTCTACAATCGAAAAGCAACTCGATCAACGAATCGACGAAATCGCTGAAACTTTGCAAAAAATATTAAACCAACTCATTTCCCAACAAAACCTTCTCGTGTGCTTTACCGTCGATTCAAACCTTAGAAAAGATGCACAGAATAGTATTGTGAATATGCTGAATGAAATTCCAAATACTATCATTTACGACGAATTTCCCTCTTTAGCTCTCGAAGCGCGCAATGAAGCGTTAATTGTAGGACATAGCCAAGTTCAATACATCGCAAAGGGTTCAAATTTTATTTCCAAGAGCTGGAATTTTAGTGGAAATTTTCATGTACTAGCAACAATACTTCGGTTGGAATATCTCTGGAATCGCATAAGAGTTTTGGGCGGTGCATACGGTGCTTTTGTCACCATTAAACGAAATGGAAATTTTGCGTTCGCCTCTTACCGCGATCCACAATTATTGGAAACCATTCACGCGTTTAACGCCGCTGCTTCATTTCTCCGAGAATTCAGCGCAGATCACAAAGCAATGACGCGATACATTATTGGTACGATTGCCCAAATCGATAAGCATCTTACACCGCGCGAAAAGGGTGAAAAGGCTGCGAGAATGTTTCTTTCTGGCATTACAAACGAGATGCTCCAAAAAGAACGAGAAGAAGTGCTAACATGCACTGCAAGGAAAATCGTTGAATTTTCTGAACTCGTTGAGTTGATCGTGAAAGACGAGTACCTCTGCGTAATTGGGAACGAAACATCGCTACAAAAACATAAGTCTTTATTTAAAAATTTCGTGCATGTTATGTAATTGAATGCCATTAGTTTATTTTTCTAACGAAAATTTAGTACACCCAATCATCATTACGTTTATAGATCGCGATGATGGCGTACAAATAATCACTTGCACAAAAAGCAATTTCTAAAAAGGGGATGCGATTGTGCGAGAACACAATTGCGATAACTGGTAAAGTAAAAATCCTTGACATATTATTATAATTTGAGTTAAGCTTGCCATGAGCGATGCATTGTCTACCAATATAAAATTTTAGGATGACAGGCAATGAAAAAATTACTCAAGGCAAGTTTACGAGCATTTATTGTAATGGGGTTGATACTGGCAACCTCGTGTGGATATAACGTAATGCAAGCAAACGAGGAAGCAGTGCTGAAAGCATGGGCAGATATTGAATCGCAACTGCAACGTCGCGCTGATCTTATTCCCAATTTGGTCGAAGTGGTAAAAGGTTATGCCAAACACGAAAAGGAGACCCTCACTGCCGTAATTGAAGCACGCGCGAAAGCAACATCAATACAGCTTCGCCCCGAGATGCTTACTGATCCAAAAGCGATGGCAGCATTTAGCCGCGCCCAAGGTGAGCTTTCGTCTGCATTGGCAAAGCTTATGGTGATCGTCGAAAAATATCCCGATTTAAAAGCAAACGAACACTTTCGTGGCCTTCAACATCAACTTGAAGGTACTGAAAACCGCATCTCTGTCGCGCGACAACGATATAACGAGGCAGTCGCAACATTCAACTACTCCATCCGAAAATTCCCGTATTTCATCACCAATTGGCTTTTCCTTAAGTTAGAAAAAAAAGAATATTATAAAGCCGATGAGGCTTCGAAAAGTGCTCCAAAAGTGCAATTTTAGGTTTTCAAAATGAATTCCCGTCATCATTCATCGTTACTCTTTTTTTTGATAATAATCTTATTATTTTTACCTTTGAACCTACATTCGCTCGAAATCCCCCCTCTTTTAAAGCGCGTTAACGATTATGCCCATATGATTTCCCCAGCCATGCGCATTCAGCTTGAAGAAATGCTTGCCAAGCTTGAAGAAACAGATTCCACGCAAATTGCAATTCTTACCGTCACCGATCTTCAAGGCGTTACAATCGAAGAATATTCCATGGAAGTAGCAAAAAAATGGAAAATTGGGCAAAAGAAACTTAACAATGGGGTGATTTTTCTCGTTGCAAAGGAAGAACGCAAAATGCGAATCGAAGTTGGATACGGCCTTGAAGGAAGGCTGACTGATTTACTTGCAGGCAGAATTTTAGATAAAGAAGTTCGACCGCATTTTCGCGCAGGTAATTTCGATGAAGGTTTTCTTCGAGGTGTAGAAAGCATTATTCAAGTCGTGAGAGGTGAATACCGCACCTCCGACGCTTTCCGTTCCCACACGTTAACCCATAGAGGAAAACCGTTTGACACAAAGGGTATTTTCATCGCAGTAATGTGGATAGTTTTTATTATCACAGTTATCGTCATTGGGTACCGACGCCTGCTCCTTGCTTCTCTCACAAGCATTGTTATAACACCGTTACTCAATCTATTCATTATGCCATTTGAACTTGCGACAATCATCGCCTCGTTGATCATAGGGGCAATACTTGGCTTTATTCTTGGAGGAATTGGTCACGCATTTCGCACTGCTCCAGGTTCATCCCATTATAACAGCACAACGATCGATTCGTGGAATTATTCGAGTTCTTCAGCGAGTTCAAGTGGAAGCTCATGGAGCGGCGGTGGAGGGGGGGTTCGGGGGGGGAGGCGCTTCAAGGGATTGGAAAAACACAACGCAAGAGGAAGTCACATGAATAGAAAGACTACAATTCTCACGAAGGAAGAACAAGAAATAATCATTTCGGCGGTAAAAGGCGCTGAAAAAAATACATCGGGGGAAATAGTTCCCATGATTGTAAGGTCGAGTTCTTCGTATCCAACAGCAACAATGTTATCAGCGTTCGTTTTTTCTTTTTTTTCCTCTTCAATCACAACCGTCAGTCTTTTATTTTTTCCCCACACGAAATTACCAATATTGAATTTTTTTTACAATTACCACATTGAAGAGTTCGCATCGTTCGCGACATTCGCAATTTTATTTTTATTGTTTATCCCAATTTGCGCTATAATTATTACAAAATATCCTTCAATAAAAAAAATATTGCTGACGAAGAACGAAATAAACGAACAGGTAAAAGAAACGGCGTACACTGCATTCAAAATTCACGGATTGGAAAAAACAAAAAATCGAAACGCAATTTTGCTTTTTGTTTCAATTTTTGAAAAAAAAGTGATTTTGATTGCCGATACTGGAATCGCAAAGTGCGTTTCGGACCACGAGTGGAAACGTATTACTGACGAACTTGCAAAAAAAATTAAAAACGGAGAGATGGTTCGCGGACTATGCGATGCAATCGAAGAAGTAGGTAAAATTTTGGCAAAACATTTTCCGCAAGGACCACACGATGTTGACGAACTGCAAAACATTATTGTTGAAAATTAAAAAATTATTGAAAATTTTTCCACCATTTCCGATAGTAAACAAAGAAAGACATTTAATTTTTTAATCAAACGCAAAGGAGATTGACATGGCAAAGGCGACAAGCACAAAGAAGACTGCCTCGAAGAAAACTTCTTCAAAGTCTTCCTCAACGAAAAAGAGTTCCGCAAAAAAAACAGCAAAGAAAAGCAAGTAAATCGAACTTCTTACCTGCCGCCGCTATCGTTTACAAGCACAATTGTGAACTAGTAGCGGCGGACCTGTCTTCAAACTTATAATCTTTTATCGTAATATCATATGCTTTAAAAACACAACCAATAAACCTAAATCGAAAAATCGAAAACTCATATAATTTTTACATCGCAAGTAGGCTTATTGCCATCACAAGCATTCCAAATACTAACCCATAAATGGCATGATGAGGTTCTCCATACTCTCGAGCGGCGGGAATAAGGCTTACAGCCATTACTGCCATCCCGGCAATCAACCCGAATATGGATAGGTGGTGCTCTCCATACTCTCTGGCCGTGGGAAGAAGCTCATCCAGAGATATGAATACCATGATTCCTGCCACTATTCCCATTAATATACCAACGAGCAACTTGTTAAAAAAAATAAGCATAATCCCATAAGCAATAACTGCACCGAGCGGTTCTGCAAAACCGCTCACAAAAGAATACAAAAATGCCTTTTTTCTACTTCCTGTGGCAAAGTATATTGGGACTGCAACTGCAATCCCTTCAGGAATATTGTGGATTGCAATGGCAAGAGCAATAATCACACCAAGCGAAGGATCGCTTATTGAAGTAATAAATGTAACGATTCCTTCAGGAAAATTATGAATGGCAATTGCAAATGCCGAAAGAATTCCTAATCTCAACAATCTTTTTTCATGACACCCTTCATCGCACATATCTTCAATCATTCGCATTTCATGGGGATTTTCTACCTCTGGAACCAATCTATCTATTATACCAATTGCACTTATACCAGCAAAAAACGATGCAACTGCAACCCACCCCGCTTTTCCTGCACCAAGTATATCAGAAAGCAAAGTCCGCGATTCTGCGAGAATTTCAACGAATGAAACATAGATCATTACCCCTGCAGAAAAACCGAGTGCAATGGATAAAAATTTTTTATTTGTATGGTGCGCAAGAACAGAAATTGCACTTCCAATTCCAGTTGAAAGTCCTGCTGCAATAGTAAGCGCAAATGCAAAAAGAATTGCCTGACCGTCCATCTCCTCTCATCCAATGACAATTTCTTGAGTTTTATTACAGGCCCTCTGCTTTTTCAATGCATTGCCGCAAATTCTGTTCAATTTCAGACAGTATTCTTATAGCATACTCGTAACTTATTGCATCGAAATCGCGCCTTTGCGCATCAACTTTAAAGCGTTCAACATCGGCAAGTGCCGAATGAAGTACTTTCAAAAGGTCGGTTTTTCCTGTTGCCACAGTACCAAACTCCCTTAACTGTTCATCACTTATCAACATAACAAATTAAATATCACGCATAACAATTTCTTTCGTAAGATTCATGTAATCCTTTGCACCTGTGCTATCGGGTTTGTATTCAAAAATTGTTTTTCCCCAGCTCGGCGCTTCTTGCAAAGCGGTATTTTCCCGTATAAGCGTTTGATACAGTTTTCCCGGAAGCCTTTTTTCTGTCTCTTCAAGCACCTCTTTATTAATTTCTCTTTTCGCACTAAACATGGTGCCAATAATTCCGCTCACCCGTATGGCCCGATTTAACCTTTTTTTTACCATATCGAGTGCTTCAAAAAGATTATACATTCCATGGAATGGCAAAAACTGCACTTGCAATGGTATAATTATTTCTTTCGAGAATGTCAATGCATTGAGCGTCAACACCCCCAAAGAAGGGGGACAATCGATGAGCACATAATCATATCCATTTAATTCTTCAAGTGCATCGCGAAGGAGGAACTCTTTTGCTGGTACAGGTAAAAATTCAATATTACGAAGCATTGTATTGGCAGGAAGAATGTACAGCCCTTCTCGGTCGACAATTATTTCGCGATAATTAACTTCACCGCTCATCACATCGTACACAGAATACTTCACTTTATTTGGATCGATGCCAAAGTGGTACGTCGCCTGCGCTTGATGATCGATATCGATTACTAAGACTTTATACCCAAGTATTTGAAGAGCGGCTGCAATATTTACAGTACTCGTCGTTTTCCCAACCCCACCTTTATTATTCGATATTGCGATTATGCGCATTGCAGTTCCCTTAGTTAATGAAAAAATCAAGTGCACATACAACACAGAATTGATAACAATTATTCAAGCACAAAAAATATTTTTCATGAAGATTTTAATATTAATCCTTTATTGGCAAATACAATAAACTAATTGGATCCACATATATGCGCCGAATGCAAACCCCCACATGTAAATGACTTCCAGTTACCATCCCTGATGATCCCACTCGTCCAATTGTTTGTCCTGCAATGACATAATCCCCCTCACGTACACTAATTTCGCTCAAATGCATATAGCGCGAAAACATCCCCCCGCCGTGGTTTATAATTATCTGTTTCCCCTCATAAAACATCTCTTCTGCAAGCTCTACCTTCCCGTGTGCAATGGCATATACCGGTGCGCCAACAGTTCCCCACAGATCAACTCCCAAGTGGGGCATGCTTTTTGCACCATGGAGTTGCTTTTTCCCATCTTTCATTTCATACTGTTCGTAGAAGCGATTCGCATAAAAGGCAGAAGTAACTTTATGATAATTTCTCGGATGCGATAGAGTTGAACGAAGCTGAATGGGAATCATCGATGAAAATATCTTTTCCTTTTTCCCCATCTCGTTTTTTATCCGTTCCAACAACCATGGTTTTTTTGTAAATAATTCTACATCGGAGAACTCGCCCAATCGAAGAATCTTTTTATATTTTGGGAAATCAACATGGTTAATTTTAATTGGGAAATGGTATTCGTACCTTTTTCCGAGCTTTTGTACTACGACATGTATGGTTGACCATACAGAAACCGAATCAGGTGCTATCGCAAAAACTCCCACATACCCCCACTTCCTTTTCTCTAAAAAAACCGGTGAATCATCGTATGTCATTTCAAATTTTATGGAATCAAATGAATTTCCAATAGGTTCGATTTCGCATAATACTGCATCGCCACGAGCGAAATTTCTCGAAAACACTTTCAACGTAAAATCAATCCCATAGAATGTATATGAAGCAGGCTTATTGAGCCGAAAATTTTTCGGTATCAAAACTTCTGTTTTTCCGAGTAGAGTTATCTTTCTATTTCCGCGATGTTTTTCGACCTTTTGCACATGATTCGACGAATAAGGGCGAGCATCCCCACTTTTTTCTGCCACAACACACAATCCCATTGCAATCACCGCATAGCAAATAATGAAAAAACCGATTGCGAAATTATTGAATGTATTCATCTGTATGCTATTTTGAAAAATTGTAAGTAAGCTTCATCAGAAGACCCGGATTTTTCTCTGCAAAGCGGCGCATTTCCTCACGCGGTAATGCGTAAAGAAACACTGTATCGGTATGAAAATAAGTATATTGCGCTGGTTTTCCACTATAGACATTCATCAATGTTTCGATAAAATCGCCTTTTTTTAATACTGCGATGTGTTTCTCTTTTTTACTCACTATTACTTCTCCATGGCGTATGATGTACATAAAACGAATCGGACGTCCTTCCCTAAGTATTATCCCACTGCCGTGACGCTCTTCGGGAATAAACATGGATTCCAACCATGTTTTTTGAGATGCGGTACAAAGGCGGAAAAACGGGCTTGTGGAAAGCAAATTCCATGTTTCGCTATTTCGGATAAGTGCAAGCTTTCGCAATACTTTTTCAAATTCAGTGCCCACGATGAAATTGAGAAACTTATCCCGTGGAATTGAATACAAGGTCACATCCGTTTCCGCGATAACATCGGCGGCACGATTTTGCTCCGTAACCAATGCAACTTCTCCAAAGTAATCGTACGTTCCATAAATTTTACGCTGAGTGAGATTTCCACTTTCAACTGATACATTGCCTGAATAGATAATATAAAATTTATCTCCCTTAGTTCCCTTCCTGATGATTACATCGCCTTTTTTATATCTTTCTTCCTGGACTATTGCGACAAATTCCTGTGCTTTGTGTATTGGGAGATCGTGAAAAAAATCCTGATGTTTTAGCAAACCTAAAATTTTCCAACTTGCTTCATAGTGTGGATGTGCTGTTTCGAACGTAAGCGTGTTTTCAATTCCAAATTTTGCCAATCGCAAAAGTGTATTTTGCGGAAAATCTTTTTGCGCAATATGATATACAACAATTCGCTTTTTTACGTCATCGGGGAGAGAGTCTAAATATTTTACTGGAGTATGCAGAGGTGGAATACCAGCTTCATGATAAATTACTTTCGAATTCCAAGGAAAATTCCGCAATTCCTCATAACGATTTTTATTGATTATTCCTTCTTCGTACAGTTTTCTATGAACCTCTGGATCGTTATTGTGGTCAGATGAATACACAAAACTCTGATCTTGAAACTCCATTTTAAAACCAATTGTGGGAATTGAATGAAGAGTATAAAACATTGTAAACTTTGCATTGTGAATAAATAACGGCTGTCCAATTTTTACAGGATGGAAATCAAAGAGTTTCATCAAATACGCAATTGACATTCCTGAAAGCGATGAATATTTTCTTAAAAAGCTCATCATAATGGTTTCGGTAGTAAAAATGGTCACTTTCCCTTCTTCAAGTATCTTCTGGAAGGTACCCGCATCGTGATCTGCGTGGCAATGGGTAAGTATGATGCTATCGATGAGCTTTGGATTAACGTTCGAATCTTCGAGCCATTCAGTTGCATTAACAGGCGGATCTACCATAATGCCCTGATGATTAAGCCATATAATGAAACCAGAAGTATTCTCATGTGGATCGAACCCGTGACTTGGTCCGAGGCACGTGATGCTAAAAAGAGGTGGAACATACGGTTCAGGAAGGCGTTCGCCAATCAAATAGGTAGGCACGTATGTTATTTCGCCAGGTACCTGCGCAATTCGCGATTTACCATAATAAACAGAAAAGCTGTTGTTTTCATTTATCTCTATTCGTAGATTCTCATAAAGAAAATTCCCATTTTGGAAAATACCAAATGTTATAAGGTCGGATAATCGTAACTTGTTGCGAAAAAAATTCATTTCCTTTTTTAAATTAGGTATCGAAGCTTCATCACTTTCATGAAAATCAGATGCGAGATTGAGATTCCTTGGTCCAAAAAGCGATTCTTGCAACACGCGCTTTATTTGTTTCAACTGTTCTTTTGTGCATATTATTAATGTTTTGCGTTTTTTAATAAAAAAATTGTAGTACACAGGAAATTCTATTTCAGCAACACTAATCCCTTTAATCCAGTTAAAAAGTTTCGCCGGTAGCACAAAGATCGTCGGAACACCCTTTTCAAAGAACATCGTGTCTTTTATTGTCTCTGGCGGTGAACCAAATTGCACATACCCTATAGGAGTATCAACTAAATAGCCACCCCGCGGAAGCAATCGTGCATTATCCCCTATTACTGGTAACTCTTCATAACGTTTCATCGCTGCCGTACCCTATTTTGCGAATAGCCAAGGTTTTTGTCGATTATGCGATAAAAAATCAAGTATTTTATTTTGTTGTTATATAAAAGAATTTTTGTTGACTATTCGGTTATTGTAAAATTATATTTATCACAAGATTGTTATTTACGCATTCTACCGGGGGATATCATGACAACTCAGTTTGACGTTTTTTTCTATGGCCTTATATACGTCATCGTTTCGCTTGTATTCGGTACCCTCACTATCTTCCTTTTCATAAAAGTGTTTAATGCCCTCACGCGCGATATTGACGACATGACGGAAATGAAAAATAATAACATTGCAGTTGCGCTTATAAACAGTGCGATTATTTTTTCTGTCGCATTATTTATTAGTGAATCTATTGCTGCTGCGATGGAAGCTTTTAAAAACAACATTTTTAACTATATTGGCCCTACTACAATGATGTTTAAAATAAAAATCTACATTGTAATGTTTATCCACTTTGCACTTTCCATAATCATCTCGTTCTCTTTGCTGTGGCTTTCAATGAAATTTTTCACATTCCTTACCACTACTCTCGACGAATTTGCCGAAATAAAGAAAAACAATCAGGCTGTAGCAATTTTTCTTTCCGCATTTATTATCTCAATTGCTCTAATTTTAAAACCGGGTGTGGGGAAACTTTTAAAAGGAATCATTCCTCTTCCTGAGGTGCAAAACTCACCGCGAACGGAATTGCACATAAACCACAGTAAATCAATTGAAAGTGCAAACAACATGGTTAACATTTCGAAAAGCCAGCGATTAACTATTATAATGGGAGTTTAAGTCTTCTCTACTGCTCACAGAGGAATGCTGTGAAAAAAATATTGATACTCATATATGGAATTCTGCTTCTTGCTGGTTGCGGCAAAACAGAATCCACTCAAAAACAGCCTATTGCACAAGAAGTAAAAATTTCACACAAAGTCGCTGAGGGAGAAGTTGTCCGCTACTATACCTTTGTTACTAATGCTCCATACAAAATTGAATTTTCTATTTCTCACAAGGAAATGCTCGCCGCTGAATCTCTGTTGAAAGCAATCGATCAAGAAAGCTTGGAAAACAATTCCGGAAGGCTTTTTGCGCTTAACCAAAACGATAGAAATTTTTTACCTCAATACTGGCAGTGTATCTACCATAGTATGTATCAACTTAATAACCATCTTATCCAGAGGCTGGCTGAAACGTTCTTACGCATCCAACGAGAACAACAGCTTAATCATCTCCAACTCGCCTATGCGATAATCCGTTTTGTACAATACATGCAATATTACATCCCACCAGGCATTGGCATTTATTCACCAGCAAGAGTTCTCATGGAATTTGGAAAAGGGAAAGAAGGACCACCACCCGCTGATGCCAATTATGGGTGGCACGGTGCAG
>JAOAAF010000054.1:16586-20259 GCA_026419015.1 Spirochaetota bacterium | reverse complement strand
GTATTGTGGGATTTATTGCAATGATTTCCGATGGTATCTATCTCGATATTATGGGCCGCTTTGGGTACAATCTCACAAATAACACGTGGGGTAAGGCAGATGATATGGAAGTAGACGTGGATAGCGCATATGATATTGCGGTATATCTTGGTATTGGGCTAAAGACTTTCCAGACAGGTCTATAGGCTTTTTTGGTAATTTTTTTTAAAACCCGCCACTTATGGCGGGTTTTTTTATTGTTGGGATGCGGGGGATTGGATTTATGAATGGCTTTCGCTTACAACGAGATAATGCGTAAAAAAGCAAATTCCAAACTGTGCGATTGTGGAATTATCCAACAATATCGATCACAATGAGCGTGAGATCGTCATCGAATGACGACGTTTTTCCCGACCATCGCTTTATTTCTTCAATTATTAAATTTGCGCACTGTTCGGCATTTGTCGTTTGGAAATCCTTCACCAATGTGGTGAATCGTTTTATGCCAAAGATTTCTTCTTTTTCATTTTTGCATTCGATTATGCCATCTGTGAAAAGGACTATGCGATCTCCCATCGTTAATGGAATGCGATTTTCGACGTATCCTGCATCCGCTAACCAACCGAGGGGAACACCTTCGTCGCGGTGCAGTTCAACATCGCTTTGTGCATTTCTCAGTACAATAAATGGCCAGTGGCCAGCATTTGAGTATGTAAGAGTGCGGCGATCGGGTGAAATGTGCACCAAGCATGCCGTGATGAATTGACCGTGTTCGTAGGCGCACATGGCTTTGTTTATGCTTGAAAGTTTTTCTGGCAATGTTCGTTGAATAGTTGTTGAAAAACGATATGAGATGCTCGTCATTGTTGAAATGAGAGCTGCAGATATCCCATGCCCTGATGCATCGGCAATGAAAATCTCAAAGGCACCATCATGTTGAATCGAGAAATCGTACAAATCCCCCCCTAAATCGGTCATTGGAATGTAGCGAACAGCAACCGAAATCCCTTTTACTTGCGGAAGAGAATTTGGTAATAGAGAATTTTGGATGGAATGCGCAATCGATACATCGTGCTTTAAAATTGATAATTCGCGATGTTCCAAAACAGCATTTCGCAGCCCGATTAAACTTTTCACGCGTGCCAAAAGTTCGGGAATGTGTATTGGTTTAATGAGGTAATCGTTTGCCCCTGCTTCAAATCCGGCAACGATGTCTTCCGGATATCCTCGCGTCGTGAGCATGATGATGGGCAATTCATGAGCTTGGTATTGTTTGCGCACGGTGCGAGCAATGTCGTATCCGGAAATTTGTGGCATCATTACGTCTAAGATAATCAAAGAAATGTTTGGCTGGTTTTCGATGGCGCGCAATGCATCAATCCCGTTTGTGCAGGCAATTGCGGTATACCCGTGAGATTCCAGAAGGGATTTGAGTGCATGGAGATGGAGGTGGTCATCATCCACGATTAATATTATGCTGTCAAAAGGAGCAATGTTTCCATTGGAATTGAATGTGGGATAATCAATCTGGGTTTCGAGTTCTTGTGGGGGAATCAAAAGCTGCAAAGATGGCGGCGTTTCAGAAGTTGCTTTTCGAAGCGTAAAAGTAAAGGTAGAACCAACTCCTTGCGTGGAACAAACTTCGATTTTTCCTCCGTGAAGTTCAACGAGTTTTTTCACAATTGGTAGGCCAAGACCTATTCCCTCGTGTGCGATTGTAAACAAGCCGTTAGATTTCGCAAAAGGTTCGAAAATTGTTGAAATTTTCTCAGGGGGTATTCCTACTCCAGTATCAGTAATCGATATGCAAATCATATTGCCGTTAGTTTCTGAAGCAGAAATTTCTATATGCCCGCGCTCAGTGTATTTTACTGCATTGCTGATGAGATTTATTAAAATTCGGTTAAGTCTCGCTTCATCTGCTTCGGCGATGAATTTACCAGGAGGGATATTGTTTTTTGCAAAAAGTCCCTTCTTTTGTATGTGCGGTCGCATTGCAGAAATAACGGCTTCTGCAGCGGAGTGTACATCGATGGCTGAAAAATCTAAACTAATATCCTTGTTTTTTAACTGTGAAAAATCGAGCATTGCAGATACCAATGAAGATAATCGTTGCGCGTTGGCAATTATAAGCGAGAGGTTTTGACGCGCATCATTGTGGGGATATGCGGTTAAGGTTCCAGCGAGCGAATTTGCCATTTGTAAAATGTTGTTGAGTGGGACGATGAGTTCACGTGAAGTATTCGTTAAAAATTCGTTTTTGAGCGCATCGATTCTCCGCAGCTCTCGATTGTTTTCAATAAGGCCTTTTATGTGCAAATCGAGCATTCGAAGCATATGATTAAACGTAGTGGCAAGATGACCAATCTCGTCTTTGCTATGCACTTCTAGCGGTTTGTAGCTGCCTTCGATTTCGGTGGCGCGCAGTCCCTCGGTGAGTTTTTCAATAGGTCGCGAGATGATGCGACTAAACAAAAGGGCAACGGTAGCGCTTAGCACCATTGCGATGATGATGAAAAAATAACTCGCTTTGCGAAGCGCTTTTGTGGAAGCGAACATTATGTTTTCAGAAAAAAATAGCCGCGCCGCGCATGCGTTGCTTTCGTGCGATAGATGAGCAATCGACGAAAAAATGTAAACTGGTCCCTCAATTTTCTCAAGAGTTGTTTTTTTTATAGAAGTTTTTTTCAACTCGATAATTTCATCGCTGTCCAATTTCACTTTTTTGATGCACAATTCGTCCGCCCATTTCCCATAGGTTTTATTGGAAAGAATTATGCCATTTAGCGCGTGGTTATTCGAAAGCAATACGCAATCGGCGTATATTAATCCGTACGAAGAAAGAAATTCAAACGAAGATAAAAGCTCTGCAACGTCGACTTTTGTCGCGGCCACATCCGCAGCATTTGCAAGCAGCGTTGATAGAGTAAGGCGTGAAAGAAGGTTAGAATACAGAGCACCGTGGTATTGCACGATGGTGTGAATTTCTCTTTCCTGATGGAGTGGCAAAATGACTGCCAACGGGACAGCGATAATGAGTATCAACAACGAAAATGCAATTGCAAGTTTGTATTTTATTTTCATATCATTTTAATTTTTTTTCTCCTTCGAAACGTTTTTTCGCGCGAGGCAGATAAATTGCAACGGTTTTGTTATTGGGATCAATGAGTTGCAATTTATGCATCAATTCGATACACGTGGCATAGTCGCTTTTTTCGTATGCCTGAATTCCTCGGCTTTCGAGAGTGGGGATGTTGATGGCAAGATCGGAGCGAAGAGTTTGGAGCAATTTTTGTGCATGGTTCATAAATTTTGCCGCGCGCTCAAGATGAGGAATCGCCGCATAAAAATTCTTCTTTTCGATAAGATCCTTTCCACGCGCGTACTCGTTCTCAATTTCCGAAATTTTATTTAAATACAATTCTGCTTCGGGATGATGATGGACAAGCGTGAGCGTTTCTAAAAATCGAGATTTCGCGCTTTGTATTTCGCCTTTTTCGAAAAGCTTAGCGCCTTCAATGTATCGTTCATTCGCTTTCAGATAGGTTCCAAGTTTTTCTTCTGCACGGCGGGCGCGAACTTTTTCTTCGGTAGGGATGGTGAAAATATTGTAAGAAACCCCGATTTGTATTGCAAGGGTGCGAAGCGGTATGCCCGAAAGCCAGATGTGCGAATATTCACATCCTGCAATTAT
>JAOAAF010000054.1:0-16576 GCA_026419015.1 Spirochaetota bacterium | reverse complement strand
CAATTATTCGAAATGCGGGCCGTATGTTTAAATAACTGCCCACAATGCCTCCAAGACCAACTTTTGCGGTGTTTTCTTCTCGATTAATCCTGTTGGCTTTTAAATGCAGATATTCTATTCGTGCAAATGGAGCGGCAAAAATGCCCAATGGGTGTCCAACCCGGTATTGAAATAACGGCCCTGCATTAAACGCGAGAGAGTATACGTATGAACCTTTGCTTGCGGATAGTTCATGAGAAGCAAATGAAAAGTTAAAAAAACCATCAATGCCATTAACGATGGGTGGAATTGAAAATATGGAAATATATGGACCGCTGTTGAGTTCATCTTCATAATGGCCATGTACAGTTGAATATCCAGAAAAAAAGCCAATATGAAATTGCGATGTATTTTCAAAATGCTGGGCACCAGCATCGATGTGATGAAGTACAATGGGGAGAATAAACAAAAAGGGAAACATTTGTAAACGAATTCGATCCCTTCGGCGAGAATGTCGCGCCGCACGCCATTTTATTGAATGATTGCCGATGATATTCATTACCATCCAATGCAAAGTACTTTGAGCGCATTGTTGCAATTTCTGTTATTGCTTGAAACCCAGCTTTCATCAATTGCATTATGAGCACCAGCTATCCCTGCTGCTTTGTTTGTTCCATTCGTCCAGCTTTGGCAATTGTTTGCGGGATCGCATTTTCCATCAGCAAAGGAACCCGACCACCAGAAGGTATCGCTTATTCCTGCAGCTTCAAGTTTTGTGTTAATGCTGCCATCGAGAAGATCATACCAGTTGTATGCCACCGTGATACCGGAAGTGCTTTTTACCGCCCATGTGGTTGGCACGTTAAAAAGAGCAGGGAAATTGATGATGGCGTCGCTTTCGGTGATGCTAATAAATGCATGGTAGTGACGGATTTCGATATGCGATGGAATTTGGTTGTGCGAGGGATTGCAATAACTATCGAGCGCGCTGCGGGCTGATGCTCCAAATTGTACCATGTTCCCTTGGAATGTTTTTACAGTTGCATATAGATAGACAGTTCCAGGAATGAGCAATGATGTCATGGAATATGCAGCTTTTCGCGAATCCGGCGTTGCAACAATAACGTTGAAATAATATTGTGTTCCGTCCTCGAGATCATTGATTGTTATGGAAGTGATATCTTCTTGACAGTTTCCAACAGGATTCCCAAAACTTTCTGCTCCTTCCACAGACGAGATGTTTGGCGTTTTGGAATAGTAAATGCAATAGCGAAGCTTGGAATAATCCCATTCGGAATCATGCGCGCGGCTCCACTGCAAATGGATATCACCGCTTGGATGAAGAGTTGCAAGAATTACCCCATTATTTCCTGGAAGGAGTAATGCTGCCGATGAACTGTTGTCATCTGATGAAGAGTTGGGATTCGTTTGGATGAATTGATTTTCTTCATTTATTGTGGCATGGAAATCATCTTCGCAGGATGCTAAAAAAAATAAAAAAGTAGAAAAAAACACCCCTAATAATACATATGCGCTTTTTGTGTGCAATAATCGTTTCATTGGGGTTTCTCACTTTTCCTATCGCACTTCGTACCGCCTTATCACGTAACAAGGAATAACAGCAACGGATATCCCGTGCTAAAAAATCATGTCTCGCAACTTCCGAAAGAGACATCAATAATATACATATTATATTGGCAAAAGTCAATAGTACAAGGAATGGGAAAAAGTCTACTTGTGGAAACGTCCATAAACAGTTATCCCATTTCTTTAAGGAGCTTTTCAAAGCTATTTTTATTATTTTCATATTCTACAGTTAATTCAGAAAGAACTTTAAAGAGCACTTCGATTTTTTCTTCGCATTCGTGAATCGCTTTTCCAATTTCAGCAATTTTTGTACCATCCTGCTTGTGGGATGCATCAATCAGCGATTCGTGGAGCTCTTTCAGCGTGTGCTCCAGCGCGGTGATTTCGCTTTCGGTAGTGGCTATCTTCGTTTCGAGCGGCTTTAAGGTTTTTGCACGCAAGGAAATTAATTCTGCCTTTCGTTTTCGAAATTCCCGTTGACTTAACTTTGTTGCCCCGTTTTTGGTTTCCAAAGTACTCGTTTCGTCTTCCCATCCGATTGATTCAAGAAAACGCTTATACGATCCCTCGAATACAAATGGTTTTCCGCCCTGGAACACGATGAGCCGTTGTGCCAATGCATTGAGAAGCATTTCGTTGTGGGTAACCATCACAATAGCACCTTCGTAACTGTCGAGCGCAGCAAGCAAGGCATCGCAAGCATCCATATCTAAATGGTTGGTTGGTTCATCTAAAAGAAGCAAATTGGTTGGGCGCGCGATTATTTTTCCTAACGCGACCCGGCTTTTTTCGCCACCGGAAAGCACAGATATTTTTTTTAGCGCCTCATCGCCTTCAAAAAGCAGTGAACCGCAAATGTTCCATGCCTGTTGTCGATCCGCGTTTGGCAGTTCGCATTGAATTTCCTCAAGCACAGTTCGAGTTTCTGCTAAAGTGGCAATGTGATGCTGTTCATAATATCCTATTTTGGCATGTTGGGAGTAATTGATTGAACCGGAAGTAGGTTTTAAAATCCCTGCGAAAATTTTGAGCAATGTCGTTTTCCCTTTGCCATTTTTTCCAATTACGCAAATTCTATCCTTTGCACCGATGGAAATGCTTAATCCTCCCAAAAGCTCTGGCTGGCATGCGCTGTAGGAAAAAGTAATGCCAGAAGCAGTGAGAGGGTATTTGGTGGGTGTAGGGGCGAATGAAAACGAAAATTCGATTTCTTTTATTTTTTCAAGTTTTGATCGATTTTCCATTTTGCTGAGCATTTTAATGCGCGATTGTACCATGTTTGCTAATCGCGCCTTTGCACGGAATCGGCTAATGAAAAGTTCGATTTCTTTTCTTCGGCGTTCATCATTGATGCGGGTCTTTTCGTATATTTCTTCTTCGAGCGCAATCTGTTCGTAATATTTTTCGGTAGAACCAGCAATTTTTCGAATTTTTCGTCGATGAATGCCGAGCGTATGAGTAACGATCGAGTCCATGAAGCTTCGATCGTGCGTTATTAAAATGATTTCTTTTTTCCATTCGCGCAAAAATCGCGTAAGCCAACGGATGGAAGTTATGTCTAAAAAATTGTTTGGCTCATCTAAAAGGAGCATATCGGGGTTGGAAAGGAGCACGCGCGCAAGTTCAAGCCGAATCTGAAATCCTCCCGAAAGCTCATGTGGGTTTTTCTGTAGATCGTCATCGCGAAATCCAAGACCAAAAAGCGTTTTCTCGATTTCCCACCTCTTGTTTTCGTCTTCGACAACTGCGAGTAACTCGTCGATCACAGTTTTGTGATTGAAATAAGGTTGTTGGCGCATATGCCCAAGGCGGTAATTTTTGGGGAAGGTAACGATTCCATCATCGGGCAATTCTTCGCCCACGAGAATTCGAAAAAGCGTAGTTTTCCCATATCCATTTCTTCCCACAAGTCCCACTTTTTCTTTCGGATTTATTTTAAAGCTTGCAGATTCAAAAAGAATTTGTGTACCAAATCGCTTTGTGATGTTTTCGGCAATAATCATGCGCAGAATATGGGAATTCGTTGTTGCACGTTTTCGATTATCTCACACAAGCAGCGGAAGGCGACTTTCCTGTCAAACTGAAAATTTTTTAATGGTGGGAAGTAACAATCGGTAAATTCAGATGGAAAAAAATTAATTTATTTATTGTTGCGAAAGATATTCGTACGCGCTCATTGCCGCAGTAGCACCATCAGCGCATGCCATCACAATTTGCCTTCTTGATTCGCTTCGAAGATCTCCTGCAGCAAAAAGGCCGGGAATTTTTGTACGCATGTGAATGTCAACTATCACTTCGCCTTTTTCGTTAAGCACATCTTTAGGAAGGTATGAAGTATTTGGTATATAGCCAATAAACACAAACACCCCATCTACTGCCAATTCGGTAATTTGTTCTGTGCGGATGTTTTTTACAGTTAATGACTTCACTTTTGTATCGCCATTGATAGAAAGCGGAATAGTTTCTAAAACAGGAACTATTTTTTCGTCCGATGCGATTCTTTCTTTTAAAATTTTATCTGCGCGGTATTGGTTGCGCCGGTGTATAAGGTAAACCCTACGGGCGAAACGTGTAAGGAAATGCGCCTCTTCTAACGCAGTATTTCCACCGCCAATCACAGCAGTAACGCGGTCTTTATAAAATGCACCGTCGCAGGTAGCGCAATACGAAACGCCCCTCCCAAAAAAGTGTTCTTCACCAGGGATACCGAGTTTTTTAAGCGAAGCGCCCGTTGCGGCAATTATTGACTTTGCCTGCACGGTGGAACCATCGGCGAGAGTTGCTGTGAAAATTTTTGTGCGTGAATCGAAAGAAAGCGTTGCGATCTCACCCGAGATGATTTCGGCTCCAAGCCTTCTGGCTTGGTTTTCCATTGCCGAAACAAGTTCCCACCCTGGAATGGGATTAGCAAATCCGGGATAATTTTCTACTTCATAGGTATTCATCACCTGTCCGCCAGGTGAAAATTTTTCCAGAATTATAAGATTAAGTCCTGCTCGAATGCCGTAAATAGCCGCAGAAAGTCCTGCAGGACCTGCACCCAATATAATGAGATCTTTCATTTTTTTGCTCCGCGCTGGGGAAGATTGATGTGTTGATGCTTTGAATGTCAAGTAGTAAATGAAAATAGATAAAATTGTTTTGCTATTTGGAAAAATTCTTGAAAATACGCATGCGATTTTTGGAAATGAATAAAAACGAACGAGTGAAGGATATGAACGGTCAAAAAATTGTATATGAAAATGGAAAACTCATCGTCCCTGAAAATCCAATTGTCCTTTATATTGAAGGAGATGGAACGGGACCAGATATTTGGCGAGCTACGAAGATTGTGCTCGATGCCGCAGTTGAAAAAGCATACGGAGGAACGCGCAAAATCGAATGGGTGGAAGTGTTAGCGGGAGAGAAAGCGTATCGCCAGACAGGAAGTTGGCTCCCCGAAGAAACCCTCGAAAAAATTCGTGAGTATAAAGTTGCTCTCAAAGGTCCTCTAACAACGCCGGTGGGTGGGGGCATCCGAAGCATTAATGTGACACTTCGACAAGTGTTATCGCTGTACGCGTGTATACGTCCCGTGCGGTACATTCGCGGCGTTCCGACGCCGGTGAAACATCCCGAAAAAGTAGATATGATAATATTTCGGGAAAATATGGAAGACGTGTATGCGGGAATCGAATGGAAGGAAGGAAGCGATGAAGCGAAAAAAATAATTGATTTCATTTGTAAAGAACTTAACAAAAACATATTGCGAGATTCTGGCATAGGCATAAAGCCTATAAGCATTACCAATACGAAAAAACTCGTTCGAAAAGCGATTCAGTATGCCATTGATAATCGCAGAAAAAGCGTTACCCTTGTTCACAAGGGCAATATTATGAAATTCACTGAGGGAGCATTTCGCGATTGGGGATATGAAGTCGCGAAAACCGAATTTCCCGATGTCACTATTACTGAGGACGAATTGTGGGAAAAGTATAATGGAAAACAGCCCGATGGCACCATCGTCGTAAAAGACCGCATTGCGGATAACATGTTCCAACAAGTGTTGTTACGCCCTGATGAATACGATGTGATCGCAACGCCAAATTTAAATGGAGATTATCTTTCCGATGCGCTTGCGGCACAGGTTGGCGGTTTGGGCATGGCACCCGGGGCAAATATTGGCGATAACGAAGCGGTGTTTGAAGCGACGCATGGCACTGCGCCGAAATATGCGAATCAAGATAAGGTAAATCCAAGTTCGCTCATTTTGTCGGGAGAGATGATGTTTCGCTTTTTGGGATGGAAAGAAGCCGCTGATTGCATCATCCGCGGGCTTGAGAAAACAATACAGCAAAAGCGCGTAACGTACGATTTAGAGCGGTTGATGGAAGGGGCAACCTTGCTGAAGTGCTCGGAATTTGGCTATGCAGTCGCAGAAAATATTTAATCAGTTTGCCCCGCACATGGAATGTGTGAAAAATGGATTTCGTTTGAAGTAACAAAATCCTACAGGCGCATCGCTTTTCAAGCAAGAGAACAAAAAACCGCCTCCCCTGAAACTAACCTTTCAACAGAAGCGGTTTTTTGTTGTTCTAATGGAAAAATTTTGCCTTATCGACGAAAACTTGTTCAATTATAATTTTGCAGGGAAATAGGTGGAGTTCAAATAAAATCCCCCACTCACCGTTACGCTGTATGGATTGAAAGTACCTTGTACCTGAACATCCCAACTGAAATCGTAGGGAGTACCGTTATAAATAATATCAAGCTCCCCGTCCAGATCGTAGCTGAATGCAGTAGTAGATGCATTGACGGTAACATTGTTGTGTACCGTGCCATTTAATGTGGTGCCTTTTTGCGTGGTATGATTAATAAATGTAATGTTCAAATTGTACACAAGTTTCGGATAATTATCATTTGACCAAGATCCCGTCACAGCGATTGTTCCCGATGGTGATTCCCATGAAATTTGCGTTTGTCCCTCTCTCGGTTCAGTTGGTACTATGTTTTGATTTGTCGCTGCATTTTTTGCACTTGTTGTTGCATCATTCACTGCGCTGAATACGTCGTGGAAAATGTAATTTGCCGTTTCATCGGTTGGTTCATCGGAACAAGAGAAAATTATACAACTAAGAAAAAAGATTATAAGAAATGTTTTTTTCATTCACATTACCTCCTTCATTATATGTTATTGCACTATATAATATTATAAACGCGTTTATATAGTGTAATAAAAATTTTTTAAGTCGTCAATATTTTTTGAAGGATGACGATATAAAAGACCTACTCAGCTTTTGATTTTTTAGAAGCGGTGAAAGATGGTTTAGATTTTAATAATTTGCCAAAGGCGGAAACGGAAAAGTGTTAAACGTTTTCTTATGGTGAGAATTTTTGTTTGATAGTATCGTTTGTTAATACATAAAAAAACAAAGGTTCGCAGATGGTGGTTACTGCTCGAATAGCGATGATGCTGAGAATTACCGGTGAGGTGTGGTGTAATGTCAAAATGAGCCTTGCAAAGTATGCAATCGCAATTGCGAAATGTACATCCATAATCAATAATTGAATTTTCCGATGCATTTCGGATTTGTAGTATAGCTGTATGATGTGGTAGGTAAGAGCAAATGAGAAGATAGTAACATTGAGTAGTGCAATCGTTTTGCCAAAAATAATGTATAATAATATTGTAAGATAAAAAATTTCAAAAAAGTACAATATATTGAAATACGAAATATATATGTTAATGCGATTTTGAAATCTACTAGATGAGTTTTCTGTTTTAGTTTGTTCCATGATACGATAAAATTATTATGCAAAATAAGAAAAAATTGAGGAGTATGACAAGCACTTTGTGAATTTTTTTAGCATCGGATGAACAAAAATGGGATTCATTTGAAAAATAAAGTAAACCTCGGAAAATTAAAAATTTTCAAAAATTATAGATAAATTTTTATATTGTCTTTTTTTTGGCTAATCGATGCCAGTATAGTTGCCATTTTATGTACGTTTTTGCTTTTGTGTACATAATAAATCGGTTTGTAAATCGATAGTTATCCAAAATTTTATTGTTATCATTTCCACAAATCTTTAGTTTCTGAAAATCTAATTCATCCTTTAATGCTAATGCAATTAAATACGACACAGAAATTTTATAAAAACATCTCATTTCAACTAAAAAACAATAATTCGTAATATCCAGGGTAACATGTAAATTTTCCCACACGCCAGCGGAAATTTGTTTTTGGTATTTGACTGAATTATTTTCAAAAGCTTTTTTTCGGTATTTTGGCATTAGCTGGTGTGCTAAAAAAATTACAAATTCAGATCTCGTTAATCCTCTTTTTTTCGCTTCATTGTCGAGAGATTTTGCAGTAGTGGAATCTAAGTGGATGGTCGTTCGGATATTCATCTTGCTTCCCCTTTAATAAAATGTTGGTTATATTTATTAATACGATTGACTTTGTGTGAAATTAAAAAAAATTTTGTAATATATTGAAATGTACAAATCTTAGCATTTGCAGCTTTGGTATTTAAAAGGGTATAGTGCGGGGGGTTTTTTATGGCATTGTCGACAAAATTAAAAATCGCCATGGCGGTGTTTGTGGCAATTATGCTTGTTTTTACCTTTTTTTATTTTCGATATTTCTTCACCTATGAGCAAAAAAATATTATGCGCCGAAAAATCGATACCATCACAGGAATGAATCTCACTGTTACCGTATTTGGATACGATGGAAGAATAATAAAGCGTTGGACAGGAGTGCAGCGAATTACTTCTGGCAAAGAAGGAAGAGATTATACATATTTTTACACGAAAGATGGCCGTTATGTGCAGATTCCTAATTCTGTATGGTATATCGCAGAAGAGGAATAGGTGATTCATTCAAGCGTACAATACATAAAGGGAATAGGTCCAAAGAAAGCAGAACTCCTTCGAACAGAAGCGGGTATTGAAACAATCGAAGATTTATTGTATTATGTTCCGCGCCGTTATGTGGATCGCACTTCCATAAAGTCGATTGGAAGACTTGCAGTTGGCGAAATTGCAACTGTCATTGCCACTGTAGAAAAAGTTTCCGTGGAGGGTATTCGAAGAAAATACCTCGATCTTACGGTCAACGATGGTACGGGGATTCTTCATGTGGTATTTTTTGGCGGTATTCACTATCTTCAGAAAATGTTTTCGATTGGCGATACGCTACTTTTTTCAGGAAAAGTTGACTATTACAAGGCGAGACAGATGGTTCATCCCGATTTTGATTTTATTGATACCGATTCGCGCATAGCATCGATTCATGCGGGGAGGATTGTTCCACTATATCGCTCGACTGAAAAATTACGCGCTGCAGGTTTTGATTCGCGCGGGTTTCGCAGGATTATCCGTACAGCAATCGATTTGTATGCTGCTGCGATTGTCGATCCCCTTGAAGAGATTTTGCTCAAGGCGCACAATTTGCTTCCTCTTAAAGATGCGCTTATTTCAATTCATTTTCCCGAATCTTTCGAATGTGCAGAGAAAGCACGCCGCAGGCTTGCCTTCAACGAGCTTTTTTTTCTGCAATGTTTTTTTGCACTGGCCCGTAACAAGCTTCGCCGCGAAGAACATCGACGCAAATTTTCTTTGCGCATTGAAGTTCTTGATAAGTTTGTTGCACGCCTTCCATTTACTCTTACTGATGACCAAAAAAAAGCCATTTTAGAAATTACGGAAAGCATGAACCATTCATTTCCCATGAATCGAATGTTGCAAGGAGATGTAGGCGCAGGCAAAACAGTTGTCGCAATGGCCGCTTCGCTTTTGGCAGCCTCGCGGGGTGAGCAAACTGCTATGATGGCGCCAACGGAAATTCTCGCAGCGCAGCATTATGAAAATTTTTCGAAATATCTCGATGGTCTTATCAACGTTGAACTTCTCACTGGTTCGACCCCAAAATCCAAACGGGAAGAAATACTTAATGGATGCTCGCGAGGCGAGATTCACGTGCTCATTGGGACTCATGCGCTAATTCAACCCGATGTGTCTTTTTCTAATTTAGGGCTCATTATCATCGATGAACAACATCGATTTGGCGTGCGCCAACGAGCACTTCTGCGCGAGAAGGGGCATTCACCCGATCTTCTTGTGATGACAGCAACTCCAATTCCCCGTTCGCTTTCGCTTACCCTCTATGGAGATTTGGATGTTACCATCATACGACAAAAGCCAGCAAATCGATTGCCAATTCAAACCCTTGTATTACCAGAATCGAGAAAAGTTGGAGTGTTTAACTCGATTCGGAAATACGTTTTACAAAAACAGCAAGTGTATTACGTGCTTCCGTTGGTTGATGAATCTGAAAAAGTAGATTTGCAAAGCGCAAAGGAGGCGTATGAAGAATTGTGCAAAGTTTTTCCAGAATTTCACATTGAGCTTTTGCATGGTAAGATGCCACAAGAACAGAAAGATCAGATCATGAGTAAATTTAAATATGGCTTTATCGATATACTCGTAACAACATCGGTCATAGAAGTTGGCGTCGATGTGCCGAATGCAACAGTGATGGTAGTACAGCATGCGGAGCGATTCGGGTTATCTCAACTGCACCAATTGCGCGGCAGGGTTGGGCGAGGAAGTGCACAGAGCTTCTGTGTGCTCATGCATCCCGATGATGTGTCGCATGAAGCGCTTGAACGTTTGCGGATTCTTGAACGTACCGATGATGGGTTTGCAATTGCCGAAGAAGACTTAAAGATTCGGGGTAGTGGAGAAATTTTAGGTACTCGCCAACATGGCTATGGCGATTTGGAGTTTTCTGATTTATCGAGAGATATTGACCTTATTATCGCAGCGCGAAAAGAAGCCCAAAAGATGATAGAAACAAACAAAGTCATTGAAGGCGATGGTGACTTTCAGCAATTTATTACGCGATTTCCTTTTTTGCAAGGTATTCGCAGCAAGCGCATTTTGGAAATACTATCGTAGCAAAGGGGAAGCGTTTTTATGCACATCAAGCAACTGTGCGATCTGCAAGCCTTTGCGATGTACGGTACGCATCGATTTTTAGTAAGACATAGTCCATCGCTTTTGCAAATGCAACATTGATTGGATATCGGTCATTGCCAAGAGAATAATCTATTGTAAGCGATTGGAACGAGAATGCGGTAATAAGTGGGAGAATGGTGGCGTTGGTGCTGATTATTTCGCTTTTTTTCTCGTATTCGTTGCGAAGTGTTGGACATGCAATTGGGATAAATGTTCCAAATTTATTTTTCATAAAGCTAAATCCGAATAATCGGCACACTAATGGTCTATATTGGTAAGCGTTGCAACATCCCCCATCGGGCAAGGGTGTGGGTCTATAAAATGGACAAAAATTTTCTGCAATGCGCAGACGAATTTCGTGGTAAATATTTTTTTTGAAACAATAAATGCATAGCGGAAGCATTTCGATGATCGATGCCTCGATATTTGACGATGCAGTGCAACAACACGTGCCGCAACCAGCAGGGCAATTTATGCTCAATAGCGTTTTTACTTGAAATGTGGCGTCGTCGATTGTGCGATATAACTCTATAAGATTGGTAAGTTGTGGAAATATGGCATAATAATCTTTCTCGATAATCATACGAACTTCATGTATGAAATGATTAGATTATTATGATAACATAAAGATTGCTTTGCACTCAGTTGTATTGCGAAGAGCTGTCAAGAATTTTTTGAGGACCTATTTTAAAAAATGTGCGAGCTTTAAGGGAATGATTCGGATTTTTTTTGAAAGTTGATCATCCGAGCTTCACAAAAGAGCGATACCAGTTCATCAGTGGTAAGATCGTGCCATGGGTAGAATGACGTTCCAGCGCATAAGCGCGGCGATATGCGATCAAAAACGTCGAGATTTTCAAAATCTTGAATGCCAGGCACGGGATAAAACGGCGACATGCCAACAAGCACCGGAAGCGATGAGAGAAATTTTAACGTTTCCTTTACCCTTGCGTAAGTATCGCCTTTCAGTCCCGCAATAAAATACACTGTCGTGGGCACTCCACAGCGGTGTGCAGCTTCAACGACGGAAACGAATTTATCTATATCTGCAGTTCGATTGTACTGCTCAAGAATATCGCGATGGATAGATACAAGTGAAATATTTAATTTTGTAAGACCGCTTTGTGCAAGCAATTTAACTTTTTCCACATCCAGTGCGCGGTAATCTATTCCATTTTCAAGAGAAAAGGTTGCAAGATTTCCTGCTGTTTTTTTTAAGTAATTAATAATTGTAATGAGATAATCAAAATCCCATACAATTGCATCGTCTTCGATGTTGAGATGCGGTCTCCCATTCCATGCTGTTTTCAGAAAAACTTCTTCGACTAATGGCAAAGCTGCTTTTCGAAATGTAGGCATAGAAAGCTTTGAAGAGCAAAAGCCGCATTGCATTGGACATCCGCGCGTAAATATGCCAGAGTAATATGAAATGTGGGTTGATCTTCTTATAAAAGAAATTGCGGGGAAAATTTCGTGTGGAATGGATATTTCATTGTGAACGATTTCGTTATTGACTTTGCGCCACACCCCAGGCGCAATCGCGTATTCGTGGAGAAGGCGTGCTATTGCCTCATCTGCTTCACCTTGAAATACAAATTCAGCAGACGATCTTTTGAGATAGTAAGTAGGATGACAGCTAGCCCCAGCACCCCCAAACGCAATGGGAGCGCGGCATCCGTTTTTGCGCAACTCGTGTGCAACTTCAATGGCTTCGAGTGCATAGCAAAACGCGAAGGAACTAATATATACCGCCTCAGGGTGCCACGATAAAATTTCACATGCAAGGGTTTTGGGCAATTTGCCAAATCGACAGTAGTGCGTAAAAAATCCATCTTTGCCGAGATATTTTTTTAAATAGGAAATTTCAGGTGGTAGGGTAGTTTTGCGGGGATTTCCAGCGCACCCGTAAAAAATTTTTGTTTCACCGCCATGATGTGCGATTTGCTGAGCAAGTATCGTAATTCCAAGAAATGAAGCTCTTTGGAATGTAAAATAAAAATCGCGGACAGGGGGGATGACGAGTGCGATTTTCAGAACATTCCTCCAATTTCACAATCATCATTTTGGTATGCGAACAACGGAACAAATTCCTCCGGTATCGTCTGATGCGGAATATTGGTTAAAGAGATCAACTTCCCATTGCCCATCGATGAGGTATTTATATCGATATTCTCCTGGTGCAAGCCGTTTTTTTAATCGCCATATTCCATCCGTCCCGCGACGGAGAATGTCGTTTTCGGGATTCCAGTGGTTAAAATCACCTACAATCGAAACAAACCGCGCGTTTGGCTTATATAAGCGAAATTCGACAATCCCATTTCCCAGAATCCGATATGATACCTGCCTGCTTTCATGTTGCCGAAAGGGAGGCGCGATGGAAATGAACGAGCCAGCACCGTCGTCAATCCGTTCGGGATTGTGCGGATCATATGTCCATATTCCATCCACGCGCAATTTGTAGTGAATATCGTTGTTTTTCATTGGAATGGTGATTAAATAAAACCATACGCCTTGGTTACCGCGTTCCATCGCATGAGGGCGCCAGTGTGAGAAATTACCTGCAATTTCAACTTTATCAGCCTGTCGATTTTTATATGTGACCAGTATCCCTTCTTCGATAATCTTTTTCCCGAGCGAAGCATTAGAAAATTTCATGACACGAATAAAATGGGGTTGTTTCGCGTTGGTAAGGTCCCGTAAAGTATAGTAATTAACTGCTTCGCTTTGTTGGGAATCGGAAAAGGCGATTGAAGTTACAGCACATAGTGAAACAATTACGAAATGAAATATGTTCTTTGAACGTTGGTGCATACGCAATCCTGCATTTCGCCTGAATATGAAGTCCGCTCGCGATTTTACCATTTAGCAATCTGATAGTATAATATAAAAAAGTAAGCATGTACAGTAATTATGTCGATAACAGATGTATAAGGATGAAGTATTTTTTTCAAACTGTAAGAAAAACTTTTTCGTTTTTATGGGCAGTACTGAAAATGTGGTTGATTTTTCATATTATGATGCAAAATAATGCGATTATGTCTCCAATTTACCGCATGGGCGAAAAAATAGGCGAAAAAACTTTTTTTCGGTTATAATGGATTGTAATTTATAATTGGAGTAGACGAGACAGGGAAATTCATTTCGATTAATCGTTTGATGGGGAGTATATAGCCCAATGGGCGATAGCGAACAACTAATTGAATATACGCCAGAAGAACTCGCTGAAATTAATAAAGCTTTCGAAGCCATCGAATCTTTCGAAATGCCGCGGAGGTTTGTCGCTTCAGATGTCCAATCTATGCCCGCGGCGAGAGAGCATGCGCATGATGAGATGATAAGGCCAACGCAAGAAGAAGAGATAGTTGATATAACCGAGGATATTGAAGAAATTGAGGAGGAGAGCGCAGAAAAAATTGTTCATCCTGAAATGGAAGAGGAATTTTCTGCTGAACTCGGGGAAGTTCCAGAAATTGATACTGGAGAACCTGCAGTTGTTCCGCAAAAAGCAAAACCTGAAGAAAGTTTTGAAGAAATTCCGAGTTTTGAAGAAGAAGGGAAAGAGTTACCATCCCATCCCCCAGAAAAAAGAACACAAGAAGAAATTACCACTCTCGATGAACTTGAAGCGCTCACAAAAGATGACTATTCAATTGACTCCCATGAGGAATTAGTAGCAGATGAAAAAGAACGCGAACGCGCTGAAACGGTCAGGGATATTTCATTAGAAAGTGCGGAAGTGGAAAACGTTCCCGATTTATCGGATCTTTCGCTTCAATCAGACACTTCTATTCAAGAAGCCAGGGACGGAGACATTCCAGAAATAGATCTCTCATCGATTCCCGATATATCGACGGTTGAAGAAACAGTTCCTCCAGCTGGCGATGCGGGAGTGGATGATATTCACATCGATTCGTTTCACGAAGAACTGACCGCACAAGAACGCAAAGAACCATTGCCATCGACGAGGCGAACCAAAAAAGATGAAGATGTCGAAGACATCGATTTTGTATCTCCTGTTCGCAGAATGGATGAAATTACCGAAGTTGCTGAAACGATGGAAATCCCAGCAGTGGATGAAGAAGAGGAAAGGCCGACGAAAAGAAAACCTGAAAGGCGCGAAGAAAAAGATGAGCTTGAACTTTCAGATAGAGAACTAAAAAAAATAAAAACAGCAGTATCGCTGTACCACCCTAATCTTCGTAAGGCAGTTATCCAAGCGATCGTTGAGGATCTTCTTTCTGTGCGAGATCAACGTCAACTCATCGATATGATCCTCGCCTCGAAGGGTGAAGATGCCATTTGCCGTTTTCTAGAAAAGAAGTTAAATCGAACAATTGATATTTCAGAAATTCCAGTTGAAACAAAACGGAAGGTAATCGCTGCGCGCCAAGAATACACTCGTGAAGGGTTAGAGCGCCAAAAACAACTAGTGAAATTTACAAAAATATTTGGTGTCGCAGCCCTTGCAACGTGCGTGATCGCAATATTGCTTTTTCAGTTCGTTTATAAGCCAGCAATGGCGAAGCGCAAAATTCGCGAAGGCGTTGCGCTCATCCGCGAGCCGGGAATTCCACCATATCAGCGGTTAAAAAATTTTGAAAAAGCAGAAAACATTTTTAAAATTGTCGATGAGGATTATGTAAAAGATTATATTCCGGGCTATAATGCCTATGCGCGTGCATATTTCGATGTAAAAGAATATGCTTTTTCGTATCAAAAGTTGAAAAAAGCATATGAACTTTCGCCTGGAAATTTGGAAACGTTAAACAATTTAGGCTTTTTTTATTCACGAATTCCCGAAAAATATTACCAAGATAATTATCGGACGATCATTCCACCCGACAAAAAGGAACCAGACAGGTCAAGCCGACTCGATGTTGCAATTCGGTTTTATCGATATGCACTCCTTCGCGATCCCCACAATGTGACTTCGCTCTATGGCATTGGCAATGCGTATTTATTTCAAGGGCGATATTTTGAAGCTCGAAAATATTATGAAGATATTCTCAAACGCGATATCGATTCAGTGGTGGGCAATTCGGGACTTTTGAATCTTTTTATTGAGCGGGATGATTTTCCAGAGGTAGTCACGCTTCATGCGCAATTAAAAGATCGCGATATTCTTGAAAAGTTAGATCCCGCACTTTTAGCAAAATTGGCATGGTACTATCTTACGAAAAAAACAACGGAGAAAGTGAACGTGCGCGTAGATTATGGATTAAAATCTGAGCGATTTACCGATATTGCCGATAATCCATATCCCGCAGTGAAGGATATTCTCAATACGCTCGCAGAACATCATCCGGAATATCCGCCTCTGTATTTACATAAAGCTCTTTTGGCGCGGGATACTGGAAATTATAAAATGATGCGCGATTACCTTGAGTTAGCTTTAAAAAAGGAACCGAATTATTATGGCGCGCGACACCTTTTAGGAGAATACCATCTTATCGTGAAAGAACCTGCCGATGCGTATAGGGAACTGAAGGCGGCACTGAAGGCATATCAATCTCCTCCCGAATTTACGTTTAATGATTTTTACAAAGAAACTGAAAATTTAGGCAGAACGTATGGTTTAATTGGAAACGTATTTTATTATTATTTCGACAAAGTGCGTGCGCGCTTCAAATTTGCCGATGAACTTGAGGAAGTGGTAATCGATAGCGAGCTTGAGAAGAGAGCAATTGCCGCAGGTGATAGGTCTCCGGAAGTATATTATAATTTAGGCCGTTTGTACTATATGCGCGGATTGTACAACAAATCGCTCGAGATGTGGTTGAATTTGTACGATGAATTTATTTCAAAGCCTGAACTCATGTTGGCTCTTGGGAATGCATTTTATAAAATGAACAATTTAGAATCGGGTAAGGGTGAATACCTCCGCCTCATTTCTGTGCTTGAGCACATGGCCGAAAGCGTGCCGGTGCCGTCTGTTTCAAAACAGGAGCACGTGAAACTGTACCGTACCCTTTCTTCGGCATATAACAATTTGGGTGTGATTTATCA
>JAOAAF010000053.1 GCA_026419015.1 Spirochaetota bacterium | reverse complement strand
GGATGGATCAATTACACGTATACTCGTTCGAAATATAAATCGGGTCTACCAACAGAGGCAGGATTGTATGGGGATGTGCGAAATTCTGTGGGGGATGTTTGGGGTAATTCCTGGGTGGATTTTGAATACGAAATGCGCCATAAATTACAGATGGTCGGCGGTTGGACATTTCGTGCACGTAATAATAAAGGGAGGCATTCAATTAGCTGGAAGTTCCAATACTATTCATCGTTACCTTATACCCCAATTGTGGATTCAATAAAAGATTCAGAATATCCAGGTTCACGGTATGTCCCATTATATGGTAAGCCAAACACTGCCCGATTCGATGACACCCATCAACTCGATATGCGTTACACGTATCGCCGAAATTACAGTTGGGGGTATGTAAGCTGGTATGTTGAAATGATCAATGTATATGGGCAATGGTATACTGTTCGCAGTGAATATCTCTGGGATTATCGAAAACCCTATGGCGATGATAATCCGAGACTTGAAAAGCCGAAAGGGTTACGGTGGATCCCGAATTTTGGGGTTGAAGTGAAATTTTAATCGTAATTGCGCGCTGCTATGATTCCCTTATCGATGAAGTTTGTGTGTGAGATTCAATTGCGTTTCAAAGAATGCGCTTGCATATTCAATCCCATTTTGTAATAATACCTTCGGAATTTGCATGGAAATGACGGAGAAATACTTTCTGTTTGATCATTCAAGAAAACAATTTTATTAGAATGTGCGACTTGCATACGCGAATATTTTGAAAAGCAGAAAAATTTTAAAATAGGAGGTGCAAATTGATACCATTGGGGAAAACAATTATTGTTCTTGGAATCGTTAGCTCTTTGACCATCTTACACGTCCGTTGCGTCACAACGCCGCTTTGTATTTCTCCCTCGACAATTCCAATCCATGGGAAAATGAACCTTGAGAAGTTGGGCAAGACATCGGGATCTTCACATGCGTGGTCAATTTTCGGATTATGGATGATTGGACGACCCGATATGAAAATTGCAATCGATGAGGCATTGCGCACAAAAAATGCGATGGCACTTATCGATATTACATGTTACGAAACATGGAGATATTTTTTATTATTTTCAATAACGACTGTCTATGTCGAAGGTGAGGCAGTTCGAATTGTTGAAGGAAAGTGATGATGAAAAAAATTTTTAACGATTGGGCCATGTTTGTTATTTCATTGATATGTGCCATCATGTGGATATCGTGTCTTACCTTGCGGATAAAACCTTGTGGAATACTTCCGAATGTTTTGCCAATTGAAGAAAAAGAATACGAAATGCTTGGAACCGTTGAAGGCGAGTCGAGCAGCTTTTATTTATTATGGGTGATTCCCGTAACCTTACCCCATCGGCTCGATGAAGCGATGAAGTTCGCAATTCAAGAAAAAGGAGCAGACAATCTTATTAATGTTCGATGGTATTTAGAACGGCAGGTCTGGATTGTGGGTACAGTATACACAATTCATGCTGAAGGGGATGCAATACGGTATGTTGATTCGAAGATGAAATAATTTACAAATTATTCAAAAAAATATTATTGTCAAATTTTTTATCCATCGATAAATGGAAATGACATTCGTCGATTGAGGGTAATTGGATAGATAACTGCCTTTATGAATTATTAAAACCAATGAAGGATTATTTATGCAAATTGCACGAATTCGAATTATTTGGTATTTTGTGGTCGTTGCCTTGCCAATCGTATATTTTTGCCAAACGTTTTCTATTTCGGAAGTGTCACAATATGATGAACCGTGTCACACACCGCCACCAGGAATGGTTTGCATACCAGGTGGGAAAGGCGTTGTTGGTCGTTTTACTGATAATCCTGAGGAATTGAAAACAGGTTCTCGTACAGTTGATGAAACATGGGACAATGAAAAGTCACATGCGATTATGGGTTCTGATGCAGGTGAATATCCTATAGAAATCAGTACCTTTTATTTAGATAAGAATGAAGTCACCAATGAAGAATATGAGAAATGCGTGAATGCGGGAGTGTGTACACGCTTCGCTCATTACGATAACCCTTTGTATAATGGTTTTCGAGGCCCAAAACAGCCTGCGGTCCCGATTTCGTGGGAGCAGGCATTTACGTATTGCAAATGGGTTGGCAAGCGGCTTCCCACAGAGGCAGAATGGGAATATGCAGCGCGGGGTGGGAGTAAAGCGACCATATATCCATGGGGAAATCACCCCCCCTCATGTGAAAAGGCAAATTATCGGGGTTGCCGAAAGCATGGTATCGATAAAACAGTAGATGTGGGCAGTTTCCCTGCGGGGCACTTTGGCATTTACGATATGGCAGGGAATGGGTATGAATGGGTTCACGATTGGGCAAGCGAATGTCGCGAAGGGTGTCGCAAACCATGCGGTCCACCATGTTATGGCCGCGATCCGAAGGGACCCTGTGCAGGCAAATATCCATGCCCTGGACATAACTATAAGGTACTTCGCGGTGGCAGTTTTTGGTGGCCAGCGGAATATATGAAGGGGTGGGCGCGAAGGCTTGAGAAAGTACACAGCGGTGGCAATCGCCTCTCGTTTCGATGTGCTTCTTCAACGCCATATTTAAATAATCCTCCCGGATGGATGATCGTACAACCGCCCGAAGATCCTGGACCAATTTTTCCACTTACCGAAGAAGAGAAGCAAATAATGTCATCAATCGAATTTGATGTGCTCGACAAACCTCTATGCGATCATGCGGCATGGGCACGGGTAGATTGCAAAGATCCGCTTTCATATGTGACGAGTAACGAAAGCCAGCATTACCTTTTTATGCCGTATGTTAAAAATTTGGGCGGTGCGTATGTAGGCGTTGCAGCAGAAGCAAATTATTCGTTCATTGCGTACGCAAAAAGTAGATTTGCGTTTTTGCTCGATTACGATATTCATGTGGTGAGATTGCATCGAATAGTTAAGGCATTGGTAAAAGTTGCAGAAACGCCGAAAGATTTCATCGCACTTTTTGAAGAAAGAAATGCATCGAAAGCAGAAAAAATAATTAGGGAAGCGTACAAAGGGGATGAAAAAGTGAATCGAATCCTATGGGTGTATCGATATTACCGAAACAAACTTTATGCGCATTATCGGCGGATCTCGCAACCATCACCGATATACAAGGACTTCGGGTGGCTTCGAAATCAAGAGTCGTATGCGTATATTCGCACGATGTACGATCAGGGGCGCATTGCAATCGTTGAAGGCGATCTTTTAAAGGACAAGGCCCTTCGCTCAATTGGCAAAGCGGTCCTAAAACTGGGGACCGTCGTAAGGATCTATTACCCGAGCAATGCAGAAGAAATGTGGAGTTCCTTCCCGACTGCATACCGAATAAATGTGTTGAGTTTGCCGTTTGATGAGCGGTCAATTGCGCTTCGCACAATATGGGCACATACATATCCGAAGGGAAGAAAGCAGCGTTTTTGGCATCCGCCCACGTCTGGCATCTATTGGCATTACGTGGTACATGGAGCGCTTGATTATCAAAAAAAACTCCAATATCCCGATTACGATGAAATCGATGCATGGAAAGAAGAACGCCTTCCCACGCACAGCAAATTTTTAAGCATCATCAACCTTCCTGGCACCCTTCCCCAACTTGACAAAAAGCTGATGGAGAGAATATGAAAAAATTACCTTGTATCGCGTACCACGCGAGCGTGTTGATTATTTGCGGTCATTTTGCTTTTGCCAACAACGCCCCACGTCCTTTCATCCTTCAAGAAATGACATGGGTGGATGTGCGCGATTATCTAAAGAAAAACGATATGGTAATTATTCCTCTTGGAAGCACAGAACAGCATGGACCACACCTCCCGCTTGGGGCAGATTTTTACGAAGCGCTTGAAATTGCAAAAAGAATATCTGAAAAAACGGGAGTGATTGTTGCGCCCTTGGCGTTTGCTGGATATAGCGAGTCTCACATGGGTTTTCCAGGAACAATAAGCGTAAAAACGGATACCCTTGAACAATATGTATTTGAATGCGTCCGTTCGCTAATTGCGCACGGGTTTAAAAAAATACTTTTTTTTAATTTTCATGGGGGAAACAATATCGTTCAGGCAAATCTCATCCATCGCATCAATCACACCACGTCGGCAACAGCCATCGCAATTGGAATTGGGGGAACGATTCGCAAAGATGTTCCCGCAGATGCCTATGAAAAGTTTTTCGATTGGCATGCCGGGTTGGGTGAAACATCGTTGCTTTTGTTTTTAACTCCCGAATTAGTTCGCATGGAGCGCGTTGAAAATCCCACATTGCAATTCCGGTTCACAAAAGAACCTCAAAAGATGAAAGAGCTATTTGAAAAAAATCCAGGATTGGCAAAAGTATGGGAAGAGCAGATTGGGGTTCCAGAACAGACAGGAAAGGGTGGAGCAAGCCACGAGTTTTCTTCGAATGGAATATGGTCACTTAACGATGTGACAAAATCAAATGCCGAGCTTGGGAAGAAGCGCGTTGATGCGATGGTGCAATCGATCGCAGAATTTATTGAAGAATGGAAAAAAAGTGGGAGCAGCAATTGATGGCAAAGTGGGTAATTGAAAAATCCGAATCGGTTTTTCGCACAAAAATTTTTTCGATTAATCGTTTATTGTGTACGCATCCTGCAAAATCGGTCACACATGAGTTTTACATTTTGCACAATCCCGATTGGATAAACGTGGTCGCCATTGACACAGCGGGAAATTTTATTTTTGTTGAACAACATCGTTTGGGGACGGGGACGTATACCCTCGAGACGCCAGCAGGGCTCATTGAGACTGGGGAAGATCCCGTTGAAGCGGCAAAGCGTGAACTCCTTGAAGAAACGGGGTATGAAGCTGGGAAGATCGTTTTGATGCGGAAATTAGCTGCGAATCCCGCAATTATGAATAACTACATTTATTTTTTTCTTGCAGAGAATTGTCGAAAGATTTGCGAGCAACAATTAGACATAGCCGAAGACATACGCGTGAAAACGTTTTCTCCCCAAGAAGTGCAAAAAATGCTTTCAAATGGCATCATTGATCATTCCATCATCGTAACGGCGCTGAGCCTTTATTTTATGCAAAAAGAAAAATTTCTTTTATGAAACATATCGTTTTTATTGCTTGTTTAATTGTACTTTCTGGGACCGATGTTGATTATCGGATAGAAGTAAGCTATCATGCAAAACTTGTTAAAAATAAAGAATGGTCCATTGCTGTACTAAGAAAAGGTGAAGAAATTTTAATAAAAGTTAATAATTATCATCATAAATCAATTGTTGCAACCCTTCATCGCGATGAGTATTCAAAACTTCTTGAATTTCTAAACAAAGCAGGGATATGGCATTTGAAAAGCTATTATCCCGTCGCAAGCCCTAATGCATACTATCGGATTGAAGTTCAACAGGGCAAATATACGCATGTGGCAGTCGCCGAAGCAGGTCCGCTGCTTTCGGGTGATGCGATCCGATTTCGAGAAATAATTCGAAAAATGGAAAATCTTGCCAAACGAAAACTCGAGAAATAACAATGCCATGCAACCATAAGCGGAAATAGAAGCGTTCGGTGAATGCATGACCCTTTAATGATTTGCGCAATTGGAGGTGGGAAAGTGCGTTTTGAAGATTAAAATTTATGTAACATTAACGATATCGATTATTTTCCCGCTTTTTCGATCAATATATTCGGTACGAAATGATGTACGTTCAACAACAAGGAAATCTCCCTCATCGATTCGAAAACCATTGTGGTAATCAGTGACGAGTATAGCCTCACCTTCGTTGAGCATAAGGATTTTTTCATTTTCCCCAACGCCAATAATTAATCCCATACGGCCTTTACGGCAAATGAAAAGTTCAGGGCAGGTATGCTTCTCGAGAATCTCAATCTGGTCTGGGGAAGAAAATTCTGGATTATAAATGCCTACTCTCCAAAACCCACTGTCCTGGAATGGAACAGTCCACCGTTCTGTACTAAAAAGGGCTTCAATGCGGTTCTCTTTCGCTGCCACCAATATTCCTTTCTCGTTATACGTTGCAACGATGCTGTGCGCCTGACACGATTCGAACGTGCGACACATGGCTCCGGAGGCCATTGCTCTATCCAGCTGAGCTACAGGCGCAATGATGAGGACAGTTGAACATCATCGTACAAAAAATTCAACAAAATTTCAATGTTTAATGCATTTCATGTTCAAATTGTACTTGCAATTTCGTATTGCAGTTAGAAGGTTACAATAAACAAAACGTAAAAAATTGAAAGGTGGAGGGGTATTGTGCGATGACAAAGACAGATTCATATTTTGGGAAAAAAGAACTCTATGCGGTAATACTTCTTGCAGTGATGAGTTTTTTCCTTTTTGCCGACCAAAATCTCATGGCGCCAAATCTTACGCAGATTGGCAATGAATTTGGTTTTACACCCGAACAGCGCGATGTAAAGTTGGGGGGGAACATATCTTTTGTTTTCTGGATATTGGGTGGGCTGGTAACGCTTGGAATCGGATATCTAACCGATATGATGTCGCGCAAATTGCTTTTTATTTTGGTAATCATCATTGGTGAAATACCATGTATCCTTACGGGTTTTGCGCACACCTATGAGCAACTGTTTTGGCTCCGTGCCGCAACCGGAATTGGCATAGGGGGTGCACTTCCTCTTACATATTCGTTTATTGGAGATTATTTTTCGCATAAAAATAGAGCTGCAGCAGCAGGATTTATAGGACTTGCACAGGGATTAGGAGTAGCAATGGGGCAGTTGCTTGCGGGTGCCATTGGTCCCACGTATGGATGGCGATTGCCGTTTATTATTGTAGGTATTCCGAATTTGATTCTTATTATTCTTTTTGCACTTACCGTAAAAGAACCACAGCGGGGGATTTCAGAAGAAAGTTTACACGATCTAATTCAGGAAGGAAAAATTTATACTGCAAAAATAAATTGGAAATACTACAAAGAGCTTTTTAAGATTAAAACAAATATCATTGTATTCCTCCAAGGTATTCCTGGAACGGTACCGTGGGGAGTATTTTTCATTTATCTCAACGATTATTATCATATTGAAAAAGGTTATACGGTTATGGATGCAACCACCATAGTTATGGTTGTTGGTGCAGGCGCCATTTTGGGGGGATTTATTGGAGGTTTAATCGGTAATAAAGTCTATAACATTAAGCCGCGTTACTTACCGCTTTTGTGCGGAAGCACTACATTGCTTGGCATCATCCCAATGGCTATATTGTTGAATTTTCCTCCATATCAACAAACGGGAACAGTGATGGCACCGATTGCGATTGGTTTTTTTACGGGATTTATTGTGACGATTACGGGTCCAAATGTAAAAGCAATACTGTTAAATGTCAATACACCAGAAACACGAGGTTCAATATTTTCGCTCTTTAACCTCACCGATGATTTGGGGAAGGGTTTTGGGCCAGTAATTATAAGCTTTTTAATAGTGCTATTTGGACGGCAGATTGCATTCAATATCGCAAATCTTTTCTGGTTGGTGTGTGGGATATTGCTTTTGGTAATGATGATCACATTTCCGAAGGATGAGGCGCGCTTGCGCGCAATATTGGAAGAACGCGCAAAAGCCTTATCGCAATGAAATTTATTATTTCTATCATTTAACAATTTGGGGATTGGGATTCGATATATTGAAAACATTCACGCTCATTGTTGCAGATGTTGAACATGGATTCAATGTTTGAAATTTGAAGTATCTTGCGAACATCGTTGGTTACGTTGATTAAAAAACATTTCTTTTCTAACAATTGGGCTTTTTTCGATGCAAAGATGAGCGCTGCAATGAGTGCAGAATCGGCAAAGCGAACATTGGCAAGATCAATTATCACATGTGAATGATTTGTATCAAGTGCTCTTTCAATATATTTTTTAAATTCCTCGCGATTGTAGAGGAGTATTTCTTCTTTTGGTTGAATTACTGAGAACATTTCTTTTTCGAAGATTGAAATTTTCATTCCCAAATCCACCACGCCGTGATGATATGTCGCATTGCCATGCTTGATTTCATTAAAGTAAATCTACATTTATATTTTCAAGTATTATTAATCATGAAAAACAATTAAAATGAAAAAAATGCATGACAAAGATTGTCGTTTTCATTAAGGCGTTTACATTTCTCGCGGTGTTTTTGGGTGTTTCCACTTATAAAAGTGAGATACAATTTCCATTGCGCGCGTTATGTCATCAATTTGCATCTTCTTTTTTATCCGATGAGCGAACTGGTCAAGAGTACTGGGGAGCACATCCATAATTTTACCAATTTTCCGTTTATCCTTTGGCCAGCGATATCCCTGAAAGAGATGATGGAGTAGTTCAACTTCTCGGCGGGAAAGTTTCTTTATGATAATCGTAAGGAGTTGCTGTTCTAACATTTCCCGCGCTCGTTCAACTTTTTTGCGCTCGGTTACGTCTTTAATTATTGCAAGATACCCTATTATTTTTTCATTATCCTTTATTACAGAAAAGCTTGCTTCTACTGGAATTTTTTTATTCGCAACAAAGAGAGAGAAAGGTATATCGTGAATCGTTCCCTTTTCGTGAATAGCATGAAAGAGCAATTCATCTTCAAATTCTTCGGGCATATCAGTTATAATGTTGAAAAATTTCGTCGCGATGAGTTCAACTTTTTGGCGTTTGGTGAGCACTACTGCACGATCGTTTGCCATTATGATATCGCCGGAGTTGTCGATGAGTAGAATTGCGTCGGGGGATGTTTTTAAAAGGAGTTTGTACATCTGTTCGCGCTTGAGCGCAGAAAGCTCTATTTGTTTTCTTTGCGAGATATCGTTCATATGAAACACGAAGCACATCGTCATTTCTGCTTCACGGTTTAGAATTGGGGTGATTCTCGTTTCATAATATTTATAATCTCCGTTACGCTGTTTTAGCCGAAATTCGAATTTTTGTTGAGATTCCAAATCCGATAGGATATTTTTTAACGATAATTTTAGAAGCGAAAGATCGTTCGGATGGATAATGGTTTCGATATTTTCACCAATAAGCTCAAATGCTGGAAAATTAAGATTTCTCTCAACAGAATTGCTAATATATAAAATTGTGCCATCATGTGCCAAAATAGCAATGATTTCGAAAGAATTTTCGATTAGAATACGATAATGGCGTTCAAGTCGTAGGAGGTTCGATAGCGATGTTCCTTCTGGATCTTCAATCCGAATTACCCCAATTGTGCCCGCATATAAGCGTTTGCCTTCAACAGTTTTTTCCCACAAACCAGTAGCGAACACTTCGCCCTTAAGTATTCGGTTGGGTTGGGAAGGTGAGGCCTTGCAGACAAGCCCAACAGTTAAATTTTTTGTTATTCGCTGGCCTGTGCGGCGTTCATTGAAAAATTTTGGTGGAGGAGAGATCGCAGTTGGAGGTTTTGTGGCAAGGAAATGGGCAAGGTTTGTTGTTTCTCGATCTTTCTCGTCGATAATGACGGTAAAATCTTCGCCAATAAGCTCTTCTGGGGAGTAGCCTAACTTTTTTATTGAACTGTTTAAATACACAAATTTTCCTTCCGCGTTGAGCTGATAGACAATATCGGGAAGGAAATATAACAGATTTCGGTAATGTGTTTCCATATCTTTTTCGAAATTACAAGTGACCGTAAATAATATCAAGTAGAAAATTTTTGAAAAAAATAGCTTCCGAAATATTTTTATTGAAATAAACGAGTACACATGGGAAATATATATTTCGTTATACGGATATGTGATGAGGTAAGGTATGGAAAAAATTGCTATCGTATTCCACCCACGATATTACAATTCTGACTATTCATCTGATCCAGCAGCTGCTGCTGGAAGGCTTGAGGGCATCATGGAGCATGTGGAAGCACATCCCGAACGATATGAAATAATTACCCCTACGCCTGCAGCCGAAGAAGATATTTTGCGCGCACATAGCGAAGGGCATTTGCATCGCATCCAACGAGATCCGCTGTTGTATGAGCTTGCATCGCTTTCTGCGGGAGGTGCAATTTTTGCAGCTGAAAAAGCATATGAGGGAACTCCTTCCTTCGCAGTAATTCGTCCACCTGGACATCATGCATCATCTAACTCTTGTTGGGGATTTTGTTTTTTTAACAATATGAGCATTGCACTTTTGAAGCTATTTTCTGAAAAAAAAATTTCATCGGCTTTTGTGCTCGATTTTGATCTTCATACCGGTGATGGGAATTTAAACATCCTTGGAAGTGGAACGCATGGATTCCGTGCGGATATTTTAAATCCAGTTGCCATTGAACGAAAAGAGTATCTGCGCGAAGTGGAATCGCATCTTAAATTACTTAAAAATATCGACATTGTTGCCGCATCAGCCGGTTTTGATCAGGGAATTGACGATTGGGGTGGGCTTCTTTTGCCGGAGGATTATTACGAACTTGGGAAACTAATGAACAAATATTCCAAAAAGCTGTGTAATGGAAGGCGTTTTGCAATCTTAGAAGGAGGATACAACCATGCGGCATTGCCGATTAACTTTGATGCATTCTGCCGAGGATTTGCGGAATAATGAATACAACTCTATGAAAGATTCCCGTTTGACATTGTTTGTGGGAATTCGTTTTTTAAACATCGAATGAAGACGTTATTTTATAAGCATTTCGTCAGTGCGACGCGAGTGGCATTTCGAGCGTTTCGTTATCGAAATTATCGTTTATTTTTCTTTGGCCAAGGAATTTCTCTCATTGGGACCTGGATGCAGTCTGTTGCCACAAATTGGCTGGTGTATCGACTCACTCATTCATCGCTATATTTAGGGATAGTCGCCTTTTTTGGTCAAATTCCTGTGCTTCTGCTTTCCCCGTTTGCGGGAGTATTCAATGATAGGTGGAATAGGCGCATCGCACTTCTCATAATTCAATTTCTGGCATTGTCTCAAGCACTTGTTTTGGCATGCGTGACTGTTACTGGAAATGCAGTAATATGGAACATCATCGCATTAACTTTTTTTTTGGGATTGATAAACTCATTCGAAATGCCAACCCGTCAATCGCTTGTTGTGGAACTCATCGGCGATCAAAACGATTTAGGAAATGCAATCGCCCTTAATTCAACCGTGTTTAACGGTGCACGCCTCATTGGTCCGGCAATTGCCGGCGTGTTGGTTGCTCGTTATGGCGAGGGGGTATGCTTTTTTACAAATGCGGCAACGTACTTGGCTGCGATCATCATGTTTAGCATGATGAAAAATAAAGGTATGCGACGTGAGAGTGAAGGTAAAAAGAATATCATCGATGAACTTAAAGAAGGTTTTCTGTATGCGCTTCGATTTGCTCCTATTCGCGATCTTTTATTGTTAATACTCCTTCTAAGTTTTGTGGGAATGTCGTTTCCGGTAGTTCTGCCCGTTTTTGCCGCAACAATACTTGGTGGAGGATCGACTGTATACGGTGCATTGGTTGCCGCGTCAGGTTTTGGGGCATTTGTTGCTACCATGTATTTGGCAATTCGCCCAAGCGTTCTTGGTCTTGGAAAAATTGTTGCAATTGGCATGTTTCTTTTTGGATTTTCGCTTATTGGTTTTTCTTTAATAAGGAATTTAGTCTTTTCGCTTTTATTGATTTCAATTGCGGGTGGTTCGATGATTTTAAATATGGCTGCGTGCAATACGATTATCCAGACAATTGTCGAGGAAAGCAAGCGAGGTCGGGTGATGAGCATGTATGTGATGGCATTTATGGGGTCGGCACCATTGGGGAGCATATTTGCTGGTTACATGGCAAAAGCATTTAGCGCACCTGTTGCGGTATTTATTGGAGGGCTATGTGTTCTTTGTGGTGGAGTGTTGTTTGCAAGGAGGCTTCCAAATTTTCGAAGTCTCATTCAACCGATATATCGACAAAAAGGCATTTATCCTCGCGGTAATATTCAAATTGAATCTCCAGTGGAGTGATGGCGCATACCGAAATGATACGTGAAAGGTGCGCCATCATTCAAAACGTTCACAGGATTTTTTTTCCAGTTCCACTTCATGAGCCGAAATACTTGCGCAAAGTATTCCATACGGCTCTGCGCTGCGAAAAATGATTATTTTTTCTTGCCCTTCAATAAACTGAATAAAACAACCCGATTTTTGTTGGAGGATCAGTTTAATCAGAGGGATTCCTGAAAAATTAATTCCTTCAATTGATGGATGTGGATGGGATATTACAGTCCCCTCGGGGTCCAATAAATAACAATAGCCGCTTTGCCCAATTTTTATGTTCCGCAAAGCTGTTGGGGTTATTTTTTGCGATTGCATATCTTCTGCGATTTTAGTAATTGTGTGAAGAATCGTTGATGAAGGGATTCGCGGTGAATGAATACAGTTGATAAAATTAAGAAAAGTAACTATTAGAGCAAGAGATATATTTTTTTTCAATACTGATGCAAAAACACAGGAAAAATTCGATTTTAAAAAAAGTGTGAATACTTTTTTCATAATACCATCCTTAAAAAAAGTATTTTAGGAATTGGTGAATTCACAATTTTATAATCATTAACACTGTTCATTATATACTTTCTATCTATTTTACGAAAACATTTTTTTATTTTGAAAAATATATTGACAACATAGAAATATATTTTATCATCTTCCAAACGCACTCAAGGTAATCATTAAAAAAACAGTGTTCCACAATTTTGTGGAAAGAGGGGTGTAATAGGTAAGTTGTTTATAATTTTCCAATTAACGGAAAAACAATATTAGAAAAAAGGGAGGAGAGCGATAATGCATACCAAATCTGTTATTTTTATTGTATGCGCACTTGTAGTCATTGCCTTATCTCCGATTGCGTTTTCACAACAGCCTGTGCAATCGGAAGAAAAGGTGGCACGGGAACAGCCATCGCAAAGTCCTGCGGTAATAGAAGCGAAGCCTGAATCCGAAGCATCTAAAATAAGCATGGTGGCTCCCGCTTCAGTTGCCGCAATTTATCTTCAGGGTTTAAATATGTACGTGAACCCAAAAGTGAAATTTAAGCTTACCACAAACGATAACATTTATGCGGATAAAATTGAATATCGGGTTGATAGTGGTGAAGTAAAGGTTTTTTCAGAGCCATTTAGTGTAGAGCAGGAAGGACCACATGCAATTACCTATTGGGGTGTGGATAAAATTGGAAACAAAGAGGATCCAAAATCGTATAAATTTATTGTCGATGCAACTGCACCAACAATCATCGTTACTTCTAATCAACCGTTAATGCGCCAGGGCGATAAAATTTTTGTCTCAAAGGATTTTCGATTTAAGGTCGATGTGCGCGATGACATATCGGGGATAAAGTCAGTTGAGTATTCGTTAAATGGGAAAGATTATGTTCCGTATCGCGAGCCATTCGGGATTCCCACAGAAGGGCAGATTAATTTAAAAATTCGTGCGACGGATAATGTGCAAAATGTACAAGAAGCATTTATATTAAAATTGGTCGATCAATCGGGAAATCCTGTTGAACTCAAAGAAAGCGCAATTGCAATGCAAACTGATAATATTGCACCAAAAGTAGAAATAAAGTGCAATCAACAATTTATCGAAAGATCGGGTGTAAAAATTGTTTCAAACACGGCAAAATATACAATTGAAGCAACGGATGATGCATCAGGTGTTGCAACAATTTACATGCGGGTTGATGGGAAAGGCGATTTCATCCCATACACTGGTGAATTGATGTTCAACACGAACGGAGAACACAGTTTAGAAGCGCGCGCAGTCGATAAAGCTGGTAACCTTTCACCAGTTACAATTCTTCAGGTTTATGTTGATACAATTCCCCCTGTGTCGAGTATTGAAACATTAACAGAATAAGAAGAAATAGTTTTGCGGTTGGGTAAAAAAGCGGGTAATAGTTTACCCGCTTTTTTTTTGTAAAATGTTGTTGACAAAAATTACGAAATATAATGAGTGAGTACTTACTCATAATACTGGGGGTATGAGTATGAAATTCAAAGGGTTAACAATTGGTATACCGAAGGAGATTATGACAGGAGAAAATCGAGTTGCGGCAACACCAGAAACGGTTCGAAAACTCGTTGCGGAGGGAGCTCGTGTCATTATCCAGCATAGTGCTGGTGTCGGAGCCTTTTTTGAAGATGATGAATATAAAAATGCAGGTGCGATTATCGAAAGGGATGTGGAAAAACTTTTTTCAGATGCAGACATCATTATGAAAGTGAAAGAGCCAATGTTTAATGAAGAACGAGGAAAACATGAAGTGGATATGATGCACGAAGGGCAACTGTTAGTTGCATTTTTACATCCTGCCAATCCAATGAACCATGAAATGGTGAAAAACCTTGCGAAAAAAAAGATTATCAGTTTATCGCTCGACAGCATCCCAAGAATTTCACGCGCCCAACCGATGGATGCGCTTACGTCAATGAGCACAGTTGCGGGATATAAGGCGGTAATTTCTGCTAGCACGATGCTTCCGAAGTTTATTCCAATGGTAGGTACGGCGGTGGGAATGATTCAACCGGCGAAAATATTTGTCATTGGTGCAGGGGTAGCGGGATTACAGGCATTGGCGACGGCAAAAAGGCTTGGTGCAGCCACGTATGCCGCAGATGTACGCCCAGAAGCAGTGGAACAGGCAAAAAGTTTGGGTGCAAAGATAATTGATACCGGCATTGATCCTAAGGATGCAATTGGGCCTGGTGGTTACGCGAAGCATCTTCCAGAAGAGTTACTGGAAAAAGAGAGAAATTCCTTTAAAGAAATAATTCGCGAGGTTGATGTTGTAATTCTATCCGCACTCGTGCCGGGGAAGCTTGCTCCTATTTTAGTGACGGAAGAGATGGTAAAAAGCATGCAGCACGGTTCGATAATTGAGGATATCTCGATCGATCAAGGTGGTAATTGCGCACTCACCGTACCGGGAAAAGTGGTAAAACGATATGATGTTACGATCAATGGAACAAAAAATATACCTGGCTCTGTGCCCGTTACAGCGACGCATATGTTTTCGAAAAACATTCTTAATTTTGTATTTATTTTAGTGAAGGATGGGAAGATTAATTTGGACTTAAATGATGAAATTATCCGCTCAGCACTTGTTACGATTGATGGGGAAGTTGTACATGAAGGGACATTAGAAGCTATGCGAGAATGTGTGGAGGTCAAAAAATGAATTTTTGGATTATGGGTGGAATTTTTATTATCGCGACGCTTGTTGGTTATAAGCTCATCTCAGATGTCCCATCGCTGTTGCATACCCCACTTATGTCGGGAATGAATGCGCTTTCGGGAATAACAATATTGGGTGCAATCATGTCAACGGCAATTGCAGTTTTAATATCGAGCAAATTTTTTGGATATCTTGCGATTGTGCTTGCATCCATCAATGTCGTAGGCGGGTTCGCCGTAACCGATCGGATGCTTCGGATGTTTTCATCGAAACGGTAGGCGAAAAATGAATTGGCATAATATTGGAGCGATTGCGATTGTTGTATTGATATTGCTTGGGATACGGCTTTTAAGTTCTCCACGCACTGCAGTTGCGGGTAACCGATTAGGTGCCGTTGCGATGTTATCTGCAATTGTTATGGTACTCGTTCAACACAATATAGGTGATTTGAAAGGAGTTATCGTTGCTATTCTTATTGGCAGTGTCATTGGAGCAATCCTTGCAGTACGCGTAACCATGGTGAAAATCCCCCAACTGGTTGCATTGCTCAATGGATTTGGTGGACTCGCATCTCTTCTTGTTGCATTTGTTGTGATCCAGCATATTCATAATTATACTACAATTGTACAGAATATAGCGGCGCAACTCGCAATTGCAGTAGGTGGGCTAACTTTTTCGGGGAGTATGGTTGCAGCAGCAAAACTCGATAAAAAAATGTCCCATCTACCGATTAGTTTCAAAGGGCAGTCGCTGGTAAGTTTCATGCTTCTCACGGCTATGATAGCAGCAGGGATTATGTCGGGATGGGTGATGCCAAGCAGTGCGGTATTGCTCGCGAGTACGATGGTGATCCTATCGAATGTTTTTGGGTTTGTATTTGCAGTTCGAATTGGTGGCGCGGATATGCCGGTTACAATATCGCTTCTAAATTCCCTTTCGGGGGTAGCTGCTTCAATTTGTGGATTCGCAGTGCGCGATGTGCTTTTGATTGCTGTGGGTGCAATTGTAGGAGCAGCGGGATTAATTCTTACTCGCATCATGTGTAAAGCGATGAATCGTTCTTTGGTCGATATTTTATTAGGGAAGACATCAGTAATAGCAGCGAATGAGAACATAGAAAAGAAAGATTACGAGGCAAAACGCGAGTTGAGCGTTCAGCGTAAAGATGTATTTTTACAAATTGCAGAGTTGCTAAGCAATGCGAAACGCGTAATTATTGTACCTGGTTATGGCATGGCAGTTTCTCAGGCACAACAGCAAGTCAAGGAACTCTTCACTGAATTGGAACGGAGAGGAGTTGACGTAAAATTTGCAATACACCCGGTTGCGGGCAGAATGCCAGGTCACATGAATGTGCTTTTGGCGGAAGTCGATGTCCCTTACGAAAAGCTGTGCGAGCTTGACCAGGTGAATCCTGAGTTTTCTCACACCGATGTCGCAATCGTAATAGGTGCCTGCGATGTCGTCAATCCAATGGCAATCACTGCAGAAGGAACTCCTATTTATGGCATGCCAATTTTACACGTCCATGAAGCGCGAAGCGTGATTGTGTGCAATCTCGACGAAAAACCAGGGTATTCGGGCGTGGAGAACCCTTTATATCGGCATGAAAATGTCATCATGGTGCTAGGGAATGCATCGGAAACGTTGGCAAAAATTCTTGAAGCGATAAGTTCGAGGTAGTTGTTTTAAAAAAATCGTCGCGAATTATTGTTTTTCACCCCCAAGCGCACGGCGGAAAAATTGCATGATGCCGTGTACAAGGATTTCGGGATTGTCGGTTTTTGGATCGATGCCAGTAAAAATTTTTAATCGCTCGGCATAATACTTTGCTGCGTAGGAAAATTGCACCATCATAAGGATGTTATCGATGCAAAACGATGCGATTCTCGTATCAATCTCTGAAAGAACCAATCCATCGCGTTTTGCGGCATCAATTATCTTTTGGTAAAAAAGTGCGGAAATTGATTCCATTTTTCGGGACAACCGCTCTGAAAGATGGGAAAGACCTTCTGATGAAATATCAATATAAATATGAATCATCTCTGAATATTTTTGCGAATATTCGCATGCTGCCTTCAATAACTTTTCGAGTTTGTCATAAAGGGAACCTTCTGAAAGATCAATTTGCGAAATGACCGATTCTAACAATTTATATCCGTAATCGATAAGGGTTAAATAGAGATCTTCTTTTGAACTGAAATAATTGTACATTGAGCCGATGCTGATCCCAGCGTTTTTCGCGATGTGATTGATGTTAGCGGCATTGAACCCTTTTTGCGCAAATTCATGAATTGCCGCGGTAAGGATTTTTTCTTTTTTTTCAGGGGATATTTTTTCAAATGCATCTTTGTAGAAACGACCCTTTTCGGTCGGTGTTAGGCTATCTAATTGAACTAATTCTGACCATTTCATGTCTAATCAACTCTTAAAATAAAAAGTATAATACGCAACGAGGAGAAAATATCGCATTGATGACCACCATAGTCTATATCGATTAATTTTGCAAGAAAAAATTAAAAAATGAGTGATAAATCACTCATTTTTCTGCTTGACAAAAAATATGTCGTTTATATTGAGTAAGTAATCACTCATTTTATGGAGCAATTGTATGTCGACCGAAAAGTTACGCGCTCAATTAAATCTTTATGCCGTATTGCAAAATTTAGAGGAACTAGTCGTATTCGATGAAGAAATAAAAGATTTTGTAAAGGACTGGGATATTTCAATTCAGTTTTCTGTGATAGGGGGTCCAAAAGCATACATTGAATTTAAAGATGGTAAATGTCTGGTAAAACGTGGGGTAAAGCGTTTTGCATCGATTGTGATGTTGTTTGTTTCACCGCGCCATCTCAACCGCATGTTTGATGGCAAAGCTATGCCCATTTTGCTAAGGGGTTTTACGAAATTAGGGTTTCTGTTAAAAGAATTTTCCGTTATCACTAATAAGCTTTCGTATTATCTCAAACCAACGCCCGAACTTTTAGAAGATTCAAAATACTTAGAACTGAATACCCGATTCACCATCAACACTGCGGCACATGCGGCACGAGAACTTGCTCTTTACGATACAATTGGGCGGTTGGTGTGTGCAAATATTGGCAGTGGCGATGTGCAGCTTGTAGTACAGCCCAATGGCCCTGCGGCATTTGTTTCGTTCAGTGAAAATGGCGTAGAAGCGCACAAGGGCATCACACCGCGACCTGTTGCGATTTTAGCAATGAAAGGATTTAAAGCAGCAAACGATTTTTTAAACGGGAAGGTTGATGCATTTACGGCAATTGTGAAAGGGGATGTCGAAATAAAAGGGCTAACGTTTATGTTGGATAAATTAAGTGTAGTTCTCGATCGAATTCCACAGTATCTTTCTTAAATAAAAAGGAGCATTGAGATGAAAAACTATTCATATTCAAAATCCCATCACCTGTTTAATCGCGCTGTCAAGGTAATTCCGTGTGGTATTTATGGCCACTTTAGCCCTGCACCGCTTATTCCGGTAAGCGATTATCCCTTTTATGCGGTGAAAGGAAAGGGTTCGCGCTTTTGGGATGTCGATGGAAATGAGTTCATCGATTATATGTGTGCGTATGGGCCGATGGTGTTGGGGTATAATCATCCGAAAGTAGAAGCGGCAGCGGCAAAGTATCAAAAAATGGGAAGTTGCTTGATGGGTCCATCACCGGTGATGGTCGAACTTGCAGAATATATGGTGGAGTTGGTGAGTGGAATGGATTGGGCATTTTTCGCGAAAAATGGCGGCGATGTGACCAATTATGCAATAATGATTGCTCGCGCGGCAACAGGGCGGAAAAAAATTGTTGCAATTAAGGGGGGTTATCATGGGGTTGCCCCGTGGATGCAAGCACCAGGCCATCATGGGCTCATTGAGGAAGATTATGCGAATATCATACGAATTCAATGGAATCGATTTGATGAACTTGAAAAAACTGTAAATGAACATCGAGGCCAAATAGCCGCTTTCATCTCATCGCCCTATCATCATCCCACATTTGTCGACAACGAACTTCCTGTAGAAGGATATTGGCAAAAGGTCCAGTCGCTGTGCAACAGGGAAGGAATTGTTCTCATCATCGATGATATTCGATGTGGTTTTCGACTCGATATGCGCGGCTCGCATGTTTATTTTGGATTTGAGCCAGATCTAATTTGTTTTTGTAAAGCAATCGCGAATGGCCATCCTATTTCTGCGCTCATGGGAAAAGACTCCCTTAAAAAAGATGCCGCAAAGGTGTTTTATACTGGAAGTTACTGGTTTCAGTCAGCACCAATGGCAGCTGCATTGGCAACCTTAAAAGAACTTCACCGTATCAATGGACCAAAAATCATGCTTGCGCAAGGCAAAAAGCTTTTAGATGGGATGGTAAAGATAGCGGAAAGCCACGGATTCACATTAAAAGTTACCGGCGCGCCTTCCTTACCGTATGTTCGCCTTGCTGATGACGAAACCCAAATGCTTCATCAACAATGGTGCGGCGAATGCACAAAGCGCGGCGCGTATTTTACTTCCCATCACAATTGGTTTATTTCAACGGCGCACACCGATAAAGATGTCAGCCGAACGCTTGCAATAGTGGATGACGCTTTCTCCGCGTTGCGAAAAAAACATCCGCGATTGGTATAATTCATTTACTGTAATTTTTACAATCCATAGGAGGGAAAATTATGCCGCTTACTGCGAAGGAGATTCAAGAGTTAAAAGAAAAAGCATGGCAGATCCGCCGCGACATCATCGACACAACAGTTTGGGCGGGTGGTGCACATATTGGTGGCGCATTGAGCTTAGTTGAAATTTTAACAATTTTATATTTTAAATATTTGAACATCGATCCACAACGCCCAGATTGGGAAGATCGCGATCGGGTGGTGTTGAGCAAGGGACATGGAGGTGTCGGTTATGCACCGGTTCTCGCAAACCGTGGGTATTTCGATAAGAATGAACTGCGAGAATTTAATCATTTTAAATCCCCATTTGGAATGCACCTTGATGGCAATAAGGTAAAGGGGGTCGATGTGTCAACTGGTTCACTCGGCCATGGCCTTTCAATCGCAGTTGGCCTTGCACTGGGTGCACGGCTTTTAAATAAGTCGTGGAGAACGTATTGCATCCTTGGAG
>JAOAAF010000052.1 GCA_026419015.1 Spirochaetota bacterium | reverse complement strand
CTTTTAAAGCGTGTCGGAATTCATCCAAAAGTTACCATCACAGGAGGATGTGCAAAAAATAAAGGCCTTGTAAGGGAATTGGAAAAGGTGTTACATGTGGACATAGCTACGCTTCCCGTTGATCCGCAACTTATAGGGGCGCTTGGAGCAGCAGTTTTTGCACGCAAAAGAGCTTTCCACCATTCATGTGCGTAATGTGCCCCAAGGATTTTGCATCTTCCCTATTTTTATTAAAGAAAATTTAAATTTTGAAAAAAGGCTTGACAAGGGTATGTGAATGTTAGGTGTGATTCTATTAATAGAAACATAATTACTATGTGCATTGAAAATGAATGGCATTAAGGAGATCGCAGAAGTGCTCGCGAAAGTAAACGATGAGAAGCTTATTGTTAATTTTTTAAAGAGCATTCTCACGAAAAACGAGTTAAAGGAAATTGAGCTTCGTTGGGAATTGGTAAAACTTTTGGATGAGGGAATGAGCCAACGGAAAATATCGGAAAAGCTTGGCGTAAGCCTTTGTAAAATAACCCGCGGTTCGCGCGAACTTAAGAAAAAGCCGTCAGCGTTTAAGGAGATGATCGAAAAACATCGTGCATTGGTAAAAAAGCGTGCATGAGTGAATTTAAAATAATCTTTTGAGGAGGATAGTATCGTGATTACTAGAGCAATTCTTCGGGAAGATGAAATTCCAAAACAGTGGTATAATTTAGCTGCTGATCTTCCTACTCCGCTTCAACCGCCGTTGGGACCAGATGGAAAACCGGTAACGCCAGAAATGCTCGCAGCTGTGTTTCCAATGAATCTCATTGAACAAGAAGTCAGCACTCAACGCTGGATTGATATCCCGTCGGGAATTTTGGAAATACTTTGCCGATGGCGTCCAACACCACTTCATCGTGCCCATGCGCTGGAAAAATATTTAGGCACGCCCGCGCGGATATATTATAAAAATGAAAGCGTATCGCCTGCAGGAAGCCATAAGCCCAATACTGCAGTTGCACAAGCATGGTATAACAAAGAATTTGGAATCAAACGGCTTACTACCGAAACGGGTGCTGGGCAGTGGGGGAGTGCATTGGCCTTTGCATGTTCGTTATTGGGGCTTGAGTGTAAAGTGTTTATGGTGCGCATAAGCTTTGAACAAAAACCGTATCGAAAGCTTATGATGCAAACGTGGGGAGCCACGTGCATTCCAAGCCCAAGTACCGAAACTCGCGCAGGGAGGGAAGTGCTTGCAAAGCACCCCGACACGCCAGGGAGTTTAGGAATCGCGATCAGCGAAGCGGTTGAGGCGGCAGTGACCGATACAACAGGGCAAACTCGTTATTCCCTCGGAAGCGTTTTAAATCATGTATTGCTCCATCAAACGATCATCGGATTAGAAGCGAAAAAGCAACTCGAAAAAATGGGTGAGAAGAAAGTCGATGTTGTGATTGGATGCGCCGGTGGGGGAAGCAATTTTGCAGGGATATCATTTCCTTTTACCGCCGATAAGATTAACGGTGCGGAAATTGAGATAATTCCCGTCGAACCAGCATCGTGCCCCACGTTGACGAAAGGGCCATTCATTTATGATCATGGGGATGTGGCCAAAATGACACCGTTGCTCCCCATGCATTCGCTCGGTCACAGTTTTGTGCCGGAATCGATCCATGCGGGTGGGCTTAGATATCATGGAATGGCACCTTTGGTTTCGCAAGCAGTTGTTGAGGGACTCCACACTCCTATGGCAATCCCACAGCTCGAATGCTTCAAAGCAGCGGTGATATTTGCAAGGACGGAAGGGATCATAGTAGCCCCAGAAACGAGCCATGCTGTTGCGGCAACCATTCGCAAAGCGCTCGAGGCGAAAGAAGAGGGAAAGGAGAAAGTTATTCTTTTTAATTTAAGCGGGCATGGTTTGCTCGATTTAAACGGGTACGATCTGTATTTCCAAGGGAAGTTGGAAGACCATGAACTGCATCAGGATGAAGTCGATGCTGCGCTCGCAGAGCTAAACGGACTTCCAAAACCGGAAATTCGCCGAACAGGGCGTTGGAAACCGGCGCGAGTGTAATATATTACGGAATGCCGGTTGCAAATTGCAACCGGCAAGTTTTTAAAAGCGAATCCAATTTCAGAAATTTTTTTTATTGGGTTGTTGTAGATTTATGCCGTTTGGCAATTTTTTGATGTGTAATCAAAACTTCATATGCCGCAAGGCGGATATCCTGATTTTGGTGGGTAAGACAATTGATGATTTTTTCTTTCGTAATGCTGTCGAGTTCATACCCTTTTAATGCTTTGAGTAAGTGAATGAGCAATGTGTGTTGGTGTTCTTTTGATTCCACTAACAATTTTGAAAGCTGAGCGTAAATTCGATAATCGTAAACATTGAGATATTTCATCGCGGCAATTTTAACGTTTAACGAAGGGTCGTCGAGCGCTTGAAGGATGTAAGGGATGGAAATAAATCGAATTGTTGTATCGTTAATTTTTAGCAATCCCTTAATTGATTCTTCTCGAATTAGCCAATCATCGCTGTGAAGGCCTTTGGCGAAAATCACTGCAGCGGTTGCATCGCGGTAATATCCGAGAGTGCGAATGGCATGCCAACGAATATTTGCATCATCTGATTTTTCGGCCAGTTCGATAACGCGTTCGAGAGCTTTTTGCGGTTTATTTCGTCGCAAAGCTTTTAGCGCTTCAATTACTACTGATGTATGGCTATCGTAGGTAGCCGAAATGAGGGTATCGATTGTTTTCTCGTCGGAATATTTGGAAAGCTTAGTAATGGCAAATTTCCTCTTTGTCCACTCAGGGGATATATGGTACATTTCAATGTAATCTATAGTTTTTTTACTTTCATGGGTGGTGATGATAGGTTGTGCGCATTCAAATAATAATGCGCATGCGCAAAATATTTTCACGCAGCGAAAATAATCAGTGATTTGCATTATATTAGTAAGTACGCTTTCGTAAAATTGTATCGATTAAATCTTCGTTACCTTTTGTTTTATCGATGATTCGATTCCGTTCGTCTATGTCGTAGCGGTCGAACCAGGTATTGAGAATGTGTTCTGGGACGGCGCGCGGCGATGTGGGTGGGGAGTCTTTAGGAATATCGCTTTCTTCACGGTCTTTTAAAAGATACGATTTAATAATTTTCGGATTAGAGCTGGCTACTTCGAGCGAACCGCTAAATACAATTATTTTTGTTTCGTTAATTGTTGCAATTATACCGAATTCTGTTCCGCGGATTCCTGCGATTGCAGTTGGCGTTTTCACTATGAGCGTGTGTCCCTTGTGAAATACCTTTTTGACTGAAACGCGCACTTTACCGGTAAGGAGTTTTAATCGAGTTGGTTCTTCGTTTTGTTCGTCTTTCAGCGAGGAAATGTTAAGCACTGAAATGTCGCGCATTTGAATGCGGGTCCCATTATTAAGGAGTATTTCTGCATAAGATCGCTTTCCTGTTCTTATTTTGTGATCAGCCTTTAAGATAAATCCAACTTGCGGAATTATTTTTTCACCGGAAGTTAACGAAGTCACATCGACATCGTTTATAAGCTGTATGATTTTCCCCACTGGTTCGGCGGAAAACGCATATGATAAATATAAAAATGAAAAAATAACTCCATAAATTGCTTTCCGCATTTTTTTACCCTCCAAGTTCTATGGAAATTTTAGTGCTCTTCCTAGCAATTTAATATACAAAACATTAAAATAGATTTCAATGCAATAATACCCGGTTTTTTAAATAAAGGACAAAATTTATCTTATGCGATATACGAATTTTCCCTGTAAAAAGTTTTTCTTTGCTCTAAGCATGTAATAACGCGTTTCATCAAAAGGAACTTGTTCGATGAAAAGATGCAAATCATCGGCGGGAAATTGCTCCACCCATTTTGATACATTCGTCGGCCCAGCATTGTAAGCCGCAATCATGAGCTCTAATTTCCCATTATACGCTTTTTCTAATTTTTTAAAATAATACGCACCCATCTCAATTGAGGTGCAAGGATCTTTTAGATTGTAACTCTCCAAGCCAAGCTCTTTCGCAATATGTCGGGCAGTGGAAGGCATGATTTGCATAAGCCCAACTGCACCTGCGGGGGAAAGCGCTTCGTGATTATAAAGGGATTCCGCTCTTATGATTGCATACATCGTCGGAATATCAAATCCGTACTTTTTGGAAGCATTTTGAACGCATTCGTAAAACGCAAGCGGGTATAGGCGCTGAATTGTTTTTGGTTCCATAAGGAAAAAGTTTGGTTGCAGTTTTGCGGCTTTAAAAAGCTGGATAGTGGAGTATGCTGATCGATGATAGAAGTCAAATTTGTCTGAAAAGTGCGCAATTGCGATATGGATATCATTGAGAACCTCGTCGTCTTGTGGGAGAAAAGAGATTTCGCGAAAAATTGATTCAGCATCGCCAACTATGAAATATTTTTTTAAACTTTTTAAGCTTTCCTTATAATCGGAACTCAACTCGCACGAGCTAATTGCTCGTTCAAGCTTTATATATGGTTCTCTATTGCCGAATGGATATTTTTTTAAACGCGCCTGAATTTTTTGTAAGTCAGATTCTTTTATGCCAAGCAATGCGTGGTAAAGAAGCTGACATTTTTCGGATGTGCAATTTTCAAAGCGCGTTTGGAGCTCTTCAATGGTAAACTCAGAAGCGACTTTTTCCAAGGCTGACCAAGTGTACGAAGAATCGGGATTTATTTCGACCATATCGGTTAATATATCCAACGCGACGTCTTTTTTTTCAGATTTTAAAAGCATTCGGTAGAGCCAGTAGCGGTGGTGGTCGGAATACTTTCCAGTTGGTTGATCTGTCAGGCTTTTTTCGATCACAGATTTTGCTGCGGTAAAATCGTTTTTTCTAATGTACGAGCGAGCAAGAATCCATGCAATATGGCTCGATCGGTCATCGTTTGGGTATTTTGAAATGAACTCGTGTAACAAATTTTCAAAGTTTGGCAATTTGCGTTTTTCGGAAAAAGTGCAAAGGCGTGCGAGCGCATGATGAGCGATATCGTCGTTTCCTTTGCTGAGAATGTGGTATATGTCGGCTGCGCTTTTTTGGTTGCCCGCATCCCATAATTCATCCGCTACAATGCGCGTGAGGTCGCGATTTTTATTTTTTTCTTTTGTTTTTGAAATTATTTTTTGCGCGGCATCGATTTTGTTAAGACGAATAAAAGATTTCAATAAAAACTCTATAGTTTCATCAGATTCAGTTTTTTGCTCAGAGAGGATAGCAGATAGTATATTTGCAGATTCTTCGTATTTTTTTGTATAATACAGCGCTTTTGCGAGAGTTATTTTTTTTGATTTTTCTAACACAAGAGTACTTTTTTTTAAAATATTGAGAATTTGTTCTGCAGCGACAGCAGCATGCCAGTGCGCGGGGTTGATTTCGATTGCTCGGAAATACTCCTCTATAGCATTTTTCTCCTCGTTGATGTCAGAATAGGTGGAACCAAGGCGAATGTGCAAAAGCGCGCGCGTCTCGTTTTCTTTGAAAAAGTCTAAGCCTTTTAGAAGAATTTCGATTGCCTCGTGATGGCGGTTGAGATCGGAAAGCGCTTTTGCTTTCAAAATTAACGTTTCTCTATATAACGCGCTGGTTCTTTTTTCAACGAGGTTTGCAATTTTTACTGCATAGTCAAATTCACGGTATGCATGCAGTATTTTTGCGATGGCGTAAGCCGCATCGTCATAGTAGTCAGATTTTATGTGAAATTCGTTTAAAAATTTATAAATTGGTCCGGGAAAAAGTCGAATATTTTTATTGCGTTGATAGACGAAAGCGCAATTGATGAAGTGATAAAGCGCTTTTTTCTGGTCATTTTTTCTAAGGTATGCTCGAGCGAGTAGATAATGATCAGCATAGCTTGCTGCATCGCTTTCGAGTGTTGAGATGATGTTTTCGGGCGTGGAGTTGAATCCGAGAACAGCAAGATTTTTACCAGAACTTTGCTGTGATGAACATGAAATCAAAAGTATTATGAACAAGAGAATTAAAAAGTTTTTTCGCATCGCATCCCTCAAAAATAAGTGATTGTCCAAATAGAGGTTGAATTTTTTATCGAATTAATCGAGCATCTGTTTATATTGTTTATAATCTTCAATAGTATCGACCTCAGCTTTTTCCCATATTTCATCGTAAAATGATTTCTGAAAGGTAGTTTTAAAATAACTGTCGAAATGTATTGTAAGATATTTTTCTCTTTGTTCCTTTGAAACGTGCTCGTAAATTTTATCGATGATGCTATTAAAAGTAAGGTGCGGGCGCTCGTATTCGTAAATAGCATCACGTATGGATTTTACAAGAACGCTTAAAGGATAGGATATACCAGTTTGAACCGTTTTGTCTTTTTTACTTTCGGAAACAGCGATCATCCCCAAAATTGCATATCGACAGCCGTGCTTTGCAGTTTTCATCGCCTCGACGTATTTATACAATCGCATGGAGTAAAGATTTTCTGTAATGTTGTCTCCCATTCCCAGGTATATTTGGGCGACATTCAGGTCGCGATACCCTAATCGAAGGTAAAGGAGCGATTCTTTATCGTTTGACTCAAAGACTGCAGGAACAATGCCGTTAAGTAAAGTACGAGCATTTTCAATATCTCGCTTCAGAACATTTCGATACACGTCGATGAGAAGTTTTTGTGCTTTTCTAATTTCTTCGTACGATTCATGGAAAAGAAATCTCATGTAAAGCATTTGGGATATCATATCGCGCAAGATGGCTTCGCGAAAGATCTTTTTATCTTCTTCTGTTCCAAAGTTGGTAACTGAGGGATTTATAAAATAAAAGAAATATCGATTATCTTTAAGCCCTTTTTCAGCTTTTACCTGTTCTCCTGCACGATGGCTTGTTTTTGTGCGCTGAGCGTATAGATGGGTTTCAACAAAAATGCACAGTGCGAGGGAAAAAAAAATTCGAAGGGAAACGTTTGCGCTCATTTTCGCCAATTTGGTTGCCAACATCTGAGATGAACCCATAAATTATTTACTTACAATTTATGTTTGCAATTGTTGGAAATGTTTGTTAATTATTTCAACAACTTTTTGTTTTATTGCCATATGTTGCATTCGTCCTTAGGGCGATGCGATCTTGTTTTTCATTGCGAAGAGTTATTGACATTTCTCAATAATACGTATAAATAGCTTTTAGATGATGGGTTAATAATTTTATCGCATTGCGATGTGGAGGAGATCATGAAGAAATATGCAATGGTGTTATTGTCCTGTTTTCTTTCGATGTTGTGCACGCTGCGCGATTCAGCATCGATTGATATGTCGCTTCTTAAAAAAGTTCCTTTGCCCGAAGTTCGCATAAAAGATTTTGATATTAAATCCATTAGCCTTCGCGACATAGACTTTTTGTTCGATATTGAGATTACCAATCCCTACCCGCTGGGCATTCGCCTTGAAAAGGTTGAGTTTAAGGTAGATGTTGAGAAGAAGCAGCTTTTTAAGACCACAACTCCATCGGGGTTTAAAATTAAAGCGAATGGCAGTGCAGTGACGCCGTTAACGTTGAACATTGAATATGCTAAAATTATAAATATTGTGAAGGATTATAACAATAAGGAATATTTGCTGTGTGAAATATCGGGGAATTTAGTGATTCCATTGCCAGATATTCCAGGATTACCCAAAACGTTTTCATTTCCTTTCAATGTTAGTAAAAAAATTCCCGCAATTCGCCCTTCTGTTGCAATTCATAATTTCAAAGTAATAGCTCCCAGCAAAGCAGAAATTCAGGAAGCCATACGAAAGGCGGGGCAAAGCCTGAATGCGGAGAGGGTCTTTAGCCTATTGGGGGATCTCATAAATGGGAAGAAAGTAAATGTAAAAGAAATTGGGCTTGCCGATCTCGATTTAAAATTGAAAGTAAATTTCGATTTAAATCTTAAAAATGAAGCGAAAGCAAAGATATTTTTTAATAATCTAAACTACGATTTTGCAATTAACAATGAAAATGTATTTCGTGGCGACACGAGCAAAACGCAGCTTGTTGGCGATACGCTTGTTGTAAGCGTCGCAAATGAATTGAGTTCTAAATCCCTTGGGAAAAGCGTATTGAGAATCTTTGAAGAGCGGAAAGGAATTTTTAAAATTAAAGGGGAAACGTTTATCAATCTTCCGAGTGAAATCAAAAAAACACCGCTTCGATTATCGTTTGATGAGAGCGGTGATTTCATTTTGTGAAAACAACTTGACATTGTAAATATAATTTTTCAAGGTTGTCAAAAGGCGTAGCGATTTATGAATGCAACCGGCACCGTATCTGTGCTCAATTCGGAAGTGCTGGTTCTCAATTCAGCCTTCCTTCCCTTGCGGATATCCACCGTGAAAGAGGCAATTTGCCTGCTCGCATCAGCGCGCGCAAAAGCAATCGTTGAAGAAGATGCGTACATTCGTTCGCCGTCGATGGTGTTTCGAATTCCTTCTGTTGTGGCAGTGATTGGCTATCATAAGTTTCCGAAAAGGAAGGTGGCGTTTTCGAAGCTCAATGTAATTTATCGCGATGATATGGTGTGTCAGTATTGTGGGAAGCGATTTTCGATGCGAGATTTGACAGTCGATCATGTAATACCCCGAAGCAAGTGGGAGCGAGTTACTGGAAGGGATTTGCGCGATGGATTTTCGAGCTGGCATAACTTGGTGTGTGCCTGCCGTTGGTGCAATAGCCGTAAGGGGAATAAGCTTTTGCACGAACTTGGTTGGACCCTTTTGAATGAACCATATGAGCCGGAATATCTTCCTCATCTTATCATTTCGTTTGATAAAGCGAAAAAAAAAGGGTGGCTTCCGTATTGTACCTTCAATGTACGGTTGATCAATACACGGCCTTAAGTTTATAACATCGTTATAATGAGAACTGTTTTGTGAGGCATGCCAGCGCTGTATTTTGTTTTTAACCATTCGATTTTGCCATCGCAAAAAGAAGATGCGAAAAAAACGTTGCATGTTGACCAAATCTACGAACTCCCGCAGGAGTTGAAGGAATTATGGGCGCAAATACCTCCGGAAATTGATGATATTACGCCTCATCTTGCTCCAATAGTTGAATGGCTTGAAAGGAAAACCTCCCCAGGCGATTACGTTCTTGTACAGGGCGATTTTGGCGCAACGTATTATGTTGTGAGGTGGGCAGCAAAGCATGGGCGCATTCCGGTATATTCCACTTCTCAACGAATTTATGAAAGCAAGATCGATGAAAACGGCACAGTTGTAAATGTGCACAGATTTGCGCATGTGAGATTCCGCACGTATAGAGGCGTTGGCTCATGCGAAGAATGATAATCGAGGTGAGAGGCACATCGTGAACATGAAAACATCCCCATAAGAAGGGGTGTACAATTAAATTATTTTTTGTTTTATGAAGCGCTCATTCTGTTAAAATTTCTACCATTGATGATTCTACATTTTTATGATCTTTCCCCCATGTTGGTTTTACGAGACAATATTTTCTTAAGACAAGGCCAATTCCAGGACAAAAGTAGTTGATTGTAATAGATAATTTTGAAAACAGTTTCGATAGGTTTGTATTTTCTTCTTCTGCGATAACGACGCAATTTTCATATGTTCTGCCCTGTATTTTTAATTTATATGAAGTATCAATAATTTCGCATTTGATTTTATTTCCATCTTCAGTGTAATAGTCCCATTTTGTGCCTATTAGTATGGGACGCTTCAGCAATGCTTTTATTTCTTGCTTTCTCGCGAGATCAAAGTTGAAATGGGAAATTAATTTGGAATGTAACCAGAGCGTTTCGCTTTGTTCAAATACTGAAATTTGCCAAACAATTGGCGGAAAGGAAAAATTTTCACTAAAAATAATACTTTCCATTTGGCCTGTATAAACTTTCCCAAATTTATCGTAGCTTACATTTTCTATATTTATGGTTTTCGTTCCGATTAATTTGTCATTGATATACTCATTGTACCTTAATTTCTTGCCTTCCATGATAGGATATAAATCCCATAAGTCAAAAATTTTTTGTGCAAAAATTTTTGAAAGAAAAAAGTAAGTCAAGGTGATGCTAAAAAGAATTGTAATTGGAATGGCGAAATAGTTGTGCTTTTTCATCGGTTTTCCTCCTAAATAATGTTTATTATTCTTATAAAATTTTGTGAAAATACTTAAAGTTTTGAAATTGTTCAAAATTAAATTGTTCAAAAGGTAGTTATTTCATGCATCTTTCGTGCACCGCTTTGCTCCAAATTTTTTTCCCATGGTTTCAATAAAAAGCTTCATCATATAAATTAAATCCAACGTGATTTTCAGAGTTGTTTTTTATCTTGCTAAATGTAAAGTTTTCTATGACGTTGTCGATTATTTCTTTTGTCAAACGCCCGTTTCCTCTATTCGAATAAATTAAATGGTATTTCATCCTCTCCGCGATTTCGGCAATATGGGCTCCGCTAAAACCTTTTAGTTCTTTTGATTTTATGCGAAGGTACGATGCGAGAGTTTCATCGAGATGGTCTTTTAATTTGTCGTAGAGAATTTGGAACCGCTCTTCTAATTCAGGAAGTGGAAATTCAAGAATAAAATCGAATCGATTTGGTCTGTTTGCAACTGCTACGTCTAAAAGGGATGGATCATTCGTTGTGACGATGGTGAGAATACCATTGTTCTGTTTTATTCCATCGAGTTTATTTAAAAATTGGCTTAGTATATTTCTATTTATATTGGATGCTCTTTTTCCAAGAAACAAATCGCCATCTTCAAAAATAATCATAACCGGAGAGATAAGATTGGCAAATTCATAAACATCGTCTAAAACTTCGGAAAAATTAAACGGATTAAAATCTTTAGGTTGAACAATGATTGCTGGTATTTTTAAATTTGAAATTAAGATCCGCAGAAAAAGAGTTTTTCCAGTGCCAGGAGGTCCACAGAGAATAATACCCCTGTTTGGTTTTAATCCCATTTTTTTTATTCTTTCCATATTGCAAACGAAATTGCTGATGTGGAAATCAATTTGCGCCAATAAACTTTTTGGAATTTTTAATTCATGCCATTCAGCTTTGGGGACATCAATCCATTCGCCATATATATCGAAAGTCCCATAGCGTATTACCTTTCTTTCACGTATGTATTGTCTGAAATTTTCCATTAAAGAAATTATTTTTTCAGTACCCCTTTTTTCAGCCATTTTATAGTATATACAGATTTTGGACCCATTCCCTCTTTTCTCGAAAAGTTTAGGATTTTGCAATATGAAAACAAATCGGAATCCATCAGTATCTTCACAGAAAAATATTGTTGAGTCATAAACTTCGTAATATGTGTCGCCAATTTTGAAGAAACCGTTGATTTTGTTATCGAATAATCGAAATGAAATGTCGGCGAAATAATCAATTTTATTTGAATGATTATTTCTAAATTCTTCAAGTTTTTTATGGATTTGATCATTGTAAATGGTGTAGTGCGAATGGAAAAATTCTTTGCAGAGAATTTGATATAAAATTCCCGAGGTGATGGGTATTGATTTTTCGAATTTTGTTATTCGATTCATCGATGTGCCAATGAATTCATCAATGATTCCTTCTGAATTTATGTAATAATAAATATAATTGGTCATTTTGGTATCTTCCATAATTTTATCGTAGATTCGGACGCTTGTTCTATAAAGCATATCCTCAATTTTTTTAATAAATTTGCTTGTAAAATAATGTTGATTTTTCACTTTTGACATAAATTTCCTCCTTTTGATTTTATTCATTGTTTTCTAATAATTCAACTTCTAATCCCGTCATCAACGAGATGCGATTGTTAAATTTTGACAATTCCTTGATGCTATTCTCATAGGCTTTATTTGCGTTTTTAAGATATTTCCCCGTATTGTTGTATTCATGGTAAAACTTTTTTATCATCTCTTGCAATGTGCTAAGCCCATTTAAAATTTCTTTCGCTTGCTGCTCAATTCTCAATCCTTTTAAACCGTACACTATTGCCATGAGATATGAGTAGAAGCTGTTGGGCGATACTGGAATGATTCGGTTGTTTAAAGCATAATTGAATATTTCGTAGTCTTTCTCTTTGCCTTCGCTTAGCGAATCGTTAATTATTATTTCATAAAAGACGTTTTCTGCTGGAATATACATGAGCGCAAAATCGTAGGTGCCTTCGTCGGGATTTATGTATTTTTCGCGGATCTCATTAATTTTTCTCTTTAGGTTTTGGACGAATGCCCTTTTGTATTTTTTCTTTTCTTCTTCATTTTTCGATTCGATGATTCTTTGAAAATCGGTAAGGGGAAATTTTGAATCGACGGGAATTATGTGATCCCCAAGCCGAATGACCGCATCGACAATGGATCCATTTTTAAATGGATATTGCATTTGATAGTTTTTTGCCGGCAAAATCTGCTTTAATAGTTCTTCGAGTAAAAATTCACCAATATTTCCGCGAAGTTTTGGTGCAGAGAGAATGTCTTGCAGGGAAGAAATATCTTTGCCAATTTCCTGCATATTTTTCGAAGTTTCTTCGAGAATGCCGAGCTTTTCGTTTATATCGCCCACTACTTTTCCGGTGATGTTGAGTTGTTCGATGATGTTTCGTTGAGAATTTGTGAGTAAGGTGTTAATTGTATTAATAAGCTTGTTTAAATTATCCTGTTGGTTTTGCAATGCTGCGTTTTGCGCTTCGAGCTGTTTGGTTTTTAGCTCAGTGAGTTGATTTTTTAAATCGAGTAACTGCGCAGAGACGTCAGTAGCTTTTGCGCTTTTATCCAGAAAAAGTTTTATTAAGATTACCAGGCAGAGAATTGATGTTACTCCCATCAAAACGAAGAAAATGAATTGAAATTCCATATTTAACACCCCATTTTTAGTTTTTGCTCACATATATAGATACGTGAGCGCGAAAAATTTTTAAAATTTTTTAAAATTTTTTAAAATTTTTTTACTTCTGTTGCAAACACAAGTGGCAAATTGAGGAGGCTTCCTTCGTATAATATTTTGGTCTGGCCAATGTATTGGCCTTTAATAAAAAGCGTTCCACCTTTGATTATGCTTCCGACAGGAAGCGAATGTTGGTAAATCGCACAATACCACAAATAGCCATTTGATTTCATGAGCAAACCAAGTGGAATGGATGCTGAGATAACGTTTTCAATTTTTGCCTGGCATTCAATTTTTGTTCCAATTGTGCTAATAGGATTGGAATAAATGATCGCAAAAGGGCACTCGCTTGCAGAAATGTGCGGCCCAATGAGCCCCGTAAGGACTGCCAGAAATAGTAGAGAAAACCGTTTATTTTGGTCCTTCATTGTGAAATGATTCCTGTCAGTTACATCGTTACGAAATATTTTGGTTCAAATTACAAACTCAAATCTCACTAAAATCGTTACTTTCAAAAAAATATTTTATAAAATTAAAAAGATTTTTGCTTGACATCCCATTGCTGTTATGCTGTCAAATTTGAAAATACACAGAAAAACAGTAATAGTATGCAAGATATTTGTTGCAGTGTCAATCTCTATTCTGTGCTAATAAAGTGTAACGTGCTTTCGCGGATTTCTTTCCCGAATTTTCCCGGTATTGCCGTTCGCGGCGGTTTTGGACATGCATTGAAAGATTCTATATGTATTATGAAAAAGACAGCTGACTGTCGCCCCTGTGCGTTAGTTTCGAATTGTCCGTATGCGTTTATCTTTGAATCTCCAAATATAAAAGCGAAGCAGAAAATGCGAGAGGCAACGCACATTCCGCATCCCTTTGCGCTAACTCCAATGTTCGACTATCCCACAGTATTTTTACCGGGCGAAACTTTTACGCTAAAGCTTTCGCTTTTTGGAAAGGCTTTTCAATATTTCCCCCATGCAATACATGCTTTGTTCGAATTGGGTAAGCGTGGTGTTGGGTACCGACGAGGAAAATTTGAAATAAGCGAGATTATCGATATTTATTCGAATCGAGTTGTGTATGATGGAAACAAATTGCGCCTTGGAGACATTCAACCGCTTGCGTTCAATACCACTTCGAATAGAAATCGATTAACAATAAGTTTTTACACGCCCTGTAAGATTAAACACAATGGTGACTATCTTCGCGATATGAGTTTAGAGGTTTTAATAAAAAATATAAAACGGAGAATTGAAAATATTGCGTATTTTTTTGGTGAAAACAACGTTCAGTTTGATGTGAGCGCAATTGATTTCAATAAGATATTATGCATGAAAAAAAATTTGATTTGGATTGTTAATACGCGATTTTCGAAAAGGAAAAATCAAAAAATGCTTCTTGGTGGGTTTGTCGGATCTGTCGAATTGGAAGGGGATGTCGATCGCATTTATAATTTGCTGAAGGTGGGTGAGGCCATCAATGTGGGAAGCAATACCTCGTTTGGTTTTGGTGGAATTATAATTCAATAATAAATAAGAAAAGTGATGTATGAAAGAGTATTATGAAATTATCATCGCAGCGCTTTTGCACGATATTGGGAAATTTAAGCAACGAGCGTTTGGCGGCCAGGAACACAGCAAGTTCCCAAAAGATGTAGAAGGCATTGTGCTTCCCCGAGGAGAATCTACTTATTACACCCACCGCCATGCGCTGTGGACATACGATTTTTTTGAAAACGACTTACGAACCTGGAACCTCCCGAAAGAACTCGATTGGCAAAAAATTAAAGAGCTCGCTTCTAAACATCACAATGCGGGAAGCGATGAGGAGAGTATCATCGAGGCAGCCGACAGAATCTCTGCCGCAAGCGATCGGGGCGAGAAAACCGAGTACGAGCGAGATGCTTTGTTAAAGCGAAGATTGCGTTCAGTGTTTTCGCTCGTTACACTCGATAGCACCAATGTCGCATATCAAACAGAATATGGGTATCGCTTGCAAAGAATATCTTCGGAGAATATCTTTCCGCATCAAGTGAACCAACAATCGTTACAAGGCGAGTACAGAACGCTGTGGGATGAATTTATCGCTTGTGGAAGAAAAGCATTTGAACACTACAAATCGGATTATGGGCTTGATCAATTTGTGTTTCTGCTTGTGTCGCTGCTTCACAAATTCTGCTGGTGCATCCCTTCTGCAACGAATGACCAATTTTGCGACATCTCTCTCTTTGACCATGCCACGAGTACTGCTGCCATTGCTTTAGTGCTCAAAATACTCAACAATCACGGTGAATCTCCAGAGAAACCATTCGTTATATTTGCGGGCGATATTACCGGCATACAGCCGTTTATATTTCAGCATCACCAGAAAGCCTTTAAAGGAAGTGCAAAAATTATTCGAGGCAGATCGTTATGCATTGCAAGCATCGCTCACGCGTACACCTATGCCCTGTGCCGAAAACTCGGAATCCCTCCTTTTGTGCAACTTTTAAATGCAGGTGGCAAATTTACGCTCGTTTTACCAAATCGTGCAGAAATAAAACAAAAGCTAAAAGAAATAACCCATGAGTTTGACGAGTGGTTTTTTGCCCATTATCATGGAGATTTTACCATCGCGTACGATTACAGCATTGAAGCATCGCAAGATGATTTAACTGCTGATAATTTCAAAAATACCATCTCGAAGATTAACTACAACCTTTCACGGGCAAAATCAGAAAAATTTTTGCGCATTCTTCAAGAAGGAAGGTGCATCATCGATATCGACTATGGCGAAGAAGAATTGTGCCGGGCATGCGGGCGCTATGCGCCAATGTTGGGGAAAGAGCGGTGCGAGAAATGCGAAGAGATGTTTCAAATTGGTTCCAAAATAACAAGAAAAAGCGTACTTGCATTTCACGAGGGGAAAGGGGATTTTGTGTTTGGTAACAACGCTATTTCCCTTAGCATTCTCGATTCAATTGACAAACCCATAAAAGCAATGGCATTTTTTACTCTTGATGAGGGTGATGATACTCTTCCGCTTTTTCTGTGCAACAACTACGTGCCGCTGGACAAAAATCCTGAAACTGGAAAATTTGAAACGATGGAGTTTGAACGAATTGCCGAGTGCGCGCTCCATCAAGTTACTTACAGCGATGGCGACGAGGATAAAGTATTTTTACGCGGTTCAAAACTATTAGCGTACATAAAAATTGACGTCGATCGCATGGGCGAAATTTTCAGCCGCGGCATCAAGAATATGTCGATATCGCGCTATGGAACGCTTTCGCGCATGTTTAATGTATTTTTTACGATGTATGTAAAACACCTGCTTGAAACAAAAAATAATTACCAGCATTTTTATACTGTGTTCTCTGGCGGTGACGACCTTTTCCTCATTGCCCCGTGGGATGAGGTGCTTCACTTTGTGGATGATCTCAATACAAGCTTTAAGCGCTTTGTGTGCGAAAACAAAGACATCCATTTTTCGTGCGGCGTTGTGATTCAAAAGCCAAGCTACCCCATGAGCCGTGCAGCGAGTCAAGTTGAGGAAAAGCTTGAATTGGCAAAGGATGCAGGCAAAAACCGCCTTTCATATTTTGTCACGATGACCTATGATGAAATGGAAAAAGCGCATGAAATTGCTCATTGGTTTGTGGAGCGATATGAAGATGGCAATTCTAATGTGAATCATGCTTTTTTGTATCGACTGCTTAGCTATGTGCGGATGGCAAAACGCGTTCGATTGGGGGAGGGAATGCCCCAAGATCTTCTCTTTATTCCCATGTTTAAATACGATCTAGTGAGAAATATAGTGAAAAAAAGCGATAACAACATCCTTAACATGGAAGAAATTAAAAAACTCGAAGAAATCTTCAACACCTATACCACCACATATCCAGAGATTCTTGAAACAATATTACAAATTGTTTTATATTCTACGCGAGAGCATTCTATGAACAAAAAGGAGGAATAATATGATTGAACTAACAAACGAATATGTAACAAAAGATGCAGAAAATGTTGCAAATGAATTTTTACGCGATATTGAACCGACGCAGTTGAGAAGGTTTTACGATGATTTTAAAGTCCTTGAGCGTAAACTTAACCAGCAGCAAAATCCAAGCGATGAGTGGTTCAAAAAAGAAATGCTTCCATACATAAAGTTTGTGGGAACAAAGATAGTGTACAGCGCAGGGAGAAAAAAGTCTTCTGGGGGAGGTGCAAAAATAGCATTGGTTCCAAAGGGGCTAAAAGATCATTTTATAAATCAAATTACTGAAATTAAGACAATTAATTGCTTTAAGCATTTTCTCATGCACTATCAGGCAATCATTGCTTACTTCACATACTTAAAATTTGAAAGCGAAAATAAAGGTTCAACATCGCAATCGCAGCAAGAATCGCATAAAAAATTCGAGTCAAACCACAGCAGCAAGCAACGGCGATAGCAATTAAACCAACAGAGGAGTTTTTATATGGAACAGCAAAATCTTACCATCAAAAAAATAACGGGAAAAATCAAGCTGCTCACCGGTCTTCACATTGGAGCTGGCTCCGAAACAATTGAAATTGGCGGCATAGACAATCCCGTCATAAAGGACCCGCGAACGGGACTGCCATACATCCCCGGTTCGTCGATAAAAGGAAAAATGCGAAGCCTTTTAGAGACGAGCGAGAAAAAATTTGGTGGGAAAGATAAAGATAAAAATGGTCCTTGCAATTGTGGCAAAATAGATTGTTTGATTTGTAAAGTTTTTGGAAATACCAATAAAGATTCAAAAACTGGCATAACCCGCGCGGTATTTCGCGATTGCTTCCTCGATGATGAATCAATAAGAATGCTCAACGAACGCAATCTCACTGCTACAGAAGCAAAAATGGAAAATACCATCGATCGCATCAGAGGAACAGCGTATAATCCGCGAACCACCGAACGGGTGATCGCAGGGCTTTCGTTCGATTTTGAGATTGCGCTACGAATCTTAAGCGGTGATGATGAAAAACAAATAAAAGAATTTATTAAAAAAGGATTAAATCTTTTGCAGATGGATGCACTTGGCGGAAGCGGAAGCCGCGGTTATGGAAAGATAAAATTTGACAAGCTGATGTACGATGGCAAAAACATGGAAATAGCGGAAAACGCCCAATGAAGCAATACAAATTTGTTTTAAAACCGAGATCGTTCTTCTCAACAATTTTTGCTTCCGATACCATTTTTGGCACTGTCTGCTGGTATGTTCGATACTTGGCAGGCGAAGATGCTCTTGTTTCCATGCTGCGCGACTTTGAAAGCGATCCACCGTTTCTCATCTCATCGCTTATACCGAGAGGCTTTCTGCCGCGACCGCTTTTGCCGTTTTCCCTAAAAGAAAAAAGTGAGGATATCGATAAAAGCAAAAAATTAAAGAAAATTAAGTGGATACCCATTGAACTATTTTCGACTTATCAGAATAACTATAATTCAGACAAAATAGCTGAAAAAGAAGATCTCTTTCGAAAAGAGGAAGAAATTGCTGCAAAACTGCAGGCTGTTGAAGTGACGCGCAATTCAATTAGCCGAGAAACCGGGACAGTAATTGAGGGTATTCTCTTTTCCGATACGTATCTGTGCGCGAGGGATATTGAATTTAATATATACATTACTGAATACAGCGACAAATACTCTTCTATTTTTCACCGCGCATTTGCACTTGCATGTGAGCTTGGCTTGGGACGGGAAGCATCGATTGGTAAAGGAAGATTTGAAATTAAACAAGAAGAACTCAATGAAATAGAGAAGAAAATTTTTGCTGCCAAAGGCAGCCACTTTGTAAGCTTAAGCTTGTGTGCGGGGAAAAATTTAGAGCCATTAAGCTACGCAACGTTTACCCGGTATGGGAAACTTGGTGGAGAGTTTAGCCAAAAGGGAATTGATGGCACTCTTCTTTATAATAAAAAACCCATCGTTTTTTATAAGGAGGGGTCGACCTTTCGAGCGAATAATCGTGTGAATGGCGCATTGCTCAAAAACGTTCATGTCGATTCTCGGATTGTGCAGTACGCTTATGCATACCCTTTATATTTCAACCCTGAAATTTCTGATGCACAATAAAGGCAGAGGATAGAATCTATGAAACATTATGAGGTTATTTTGCATATCATTACACCAGTAATTATCCACAACGGCGAAAGTTACGATATTATAGAAATGATGGTGCCTAACCAAAATACAATTTGGGTTATTGCTGCAGATAAGGCGTTTAGCCTCATGAGCGAAAAAGAAAGAGAAAAGTATTTCAATTCAGTAAACATGCTTTCGGGAAATATAGATCACGACAAAGAAAAACTTCGCACTATTAGCACTATTAATTCAACAATTCATGGTATTGTGCTTAAAAATCCAGAAATAATTAAAGCGAAGGCAAAAACCAACAAGCGCTTTCTTGACGACCTGGGAAAAAATCCACATGCAACTGTTTGTAAAATTTTTAAGGATGAACTGACGCTTGCGCCCTACATACCAGGATCGAGCGTAAAAGGGGCAATTCGCACCGCAATTCTTGAAATGGAAAGGGCTAATCAAAAAAGAGAGAGGCCAAAAAGAAGATTCCAACCACCAGATTTTGAAATGCAAATAATGAAAAACAGCAACGATGCATTTTTTGAAATAACCAGCGACCCATTTCGTTTTTTAAAAATTTCGGATTTTATATGCCAAAACAACGATATTTGTTTCGACACCGTTCGCGTTGTTGGAAAGGATAGAAAGGAAAAAGGAATTCCCATCTACACTGAGATGACTGCCTCGTGGAAAACGCATGAGTGCAATTGCATTGCGAAGGGAATCATTTCCATTGACCAGGAAGGTCTTGCAAGTTTTTGTAGGGCAAAAGGAATAAAGATCAATATTTCGAAGGAATCTATTCTCCAAAGTTTGAATAATTTTGGAACAATGCTATTGGAAAACAAAAAACATCCTATCGAAAATCAACTGAAAGATCATATTAAGAAGCATTCTAAGGAGAAAGATTGCGCACCGCTTCGTTTGGGGAGATTTGCGCAAATAGAATCGAAAACGTTTAAGATTAAGCGAGATGATATAAAGCCAAATGATATAAACATTTCAGGTGGGAGTAGCCGCTCTTTTATTGGAGGAAGCATTCCGGCAGGATGGTGTATCATAGAGATGCGCGATGCGTGACTTTTAGTAAAATGAAAAAAATCGACTTGACAACTTGTAACTAGAATACCAAAAGTAAACAAACAAAAAATACAAAATTGATCTTTGAAAACGTTAGTGATGCGGTTGTCGCAATAAGATATATAAATTTTAATATACAATTTTATAAAATAATGTTTAATTTGCCTTTCGCGAACCTCCCATAGCGACATAATTTGCCGAAAATTGCGGGAGGTTCGCGCAAATTAAATCCTGAACTGTTCAGGATTTAGAAATCGCCCTCGCTATTTTGAACATTTTTCATAATTTTGTTCAGGGGGTTCGCGAAAAGTGCCACTTAACTTCTGAATTGGTCAGGGGTTGAGAAGGGTGCTGTCGGAATTTCTCCCCGCTAATAGGGGATTGCGACGAACTCATGCGCAACTGTAA
>JAOAAF010000004.1:286-59931 GCA_026419015.1 Spirochaetota bacterium | reverse complement strand
TCGTGGGCTCGGAGATGTGTATAAGAGACAGTTCTGTACCCATGCAGGCTTTAAATGATCCATTGCCTCTTGCGCGCCGATGAAATAGCTTAAAAATGCAAAATCTGCTGCAACCGCAAGCGATGACCCGTGATGGGGCGTGCCAAGCGTCACTAATCCCGCAACGGTGTAAGGATATTGCCATGCATAGTACCGCGTCACTAACCCGCCCATGCTGTGCGCAATCACGTTAAAATTGGTGCTCAATCCGTACGATTGCTGCAATAGCACAATTTTTGTTCGCATTCGTGATGCTTGAGTCCAAATATATTTATCGCCCGCGCTAAAATCGTTCTCACCGCAAAAATAAATAACGCGCCCATTAATCGTTCGCGTCCATACACGTGTCGATGTGTTTGTATAAATCACATATACATTTCCGGATCCCCAAATTGAAGCAACTTGATTCAAAAACGCATCGCTCCATTGGTGTTTGTTGGTAAGCCCATGAAGGAGCACCAAATCGTAGGTTTTTGCCATCGCAATGAGCGAAAACCCACATAAAAACACAATCGTAAGTGCTATAACGCTTAATTTTTTCATTGTGTATTACCCCCGCTTATTGCCTTAAATTCCCAGAAATCCGTCTGGTTGGTATTAAATTACAAAATACTTCTAATGAAATCTCGCCAAATCGAGCAATGTCTGATTTTGTCTATATTTTTTGTGGGAATAACAACAGAAAATGAGAATTTTTTTAAAAGACGCAATTTAATCTATACATATAGATCATATTTAACTATAGTTGCTCCTTACCCCATATCGTAATTCCCATATCTGCGGTAACTTCATTCCATTGAGTTCCATCAAATGTTTTTAAATAATTCGATGGATATGCATCGCCTGGTGTATGGTAAAAAACTATGTAATTATTCGCATTGTCCCCGATTTCGGAATTTGCAAAATAAACTTTAATCCAATACTTGTTTCCCGCATAAACGATTGGGCGATTTTTAAAAACAAATATGTGCTCGCTTTTTTCCTCAGAGATTGCATTTAATTTCACATCATACGCGTAATACCCACTCGGGGAAGTTGGGGTATCGGCATTATCATAACAAAGCGCAACTTTTAAATTGTCGCTATCGAAAAAACTCCCTTTGCGAGAGAGAACAATTCGCATTTCATACAGCAGGTACTTTTTGTGTGGCGTAAATTGTTGGGCAACAGCCATCTTTTTAAATATCTTTTGCATTCCTGGCATCTCTCCTCCCAAAACCTCTACAACCTTCACCCCTTCGGGAGAAACGCCTTCAAGTTGCTGGAATTTCTCGCCAGCTTCCTCCTCACAGCTTAGAAGTGTAAAAATTACACATAAAATTAAAGCCAACATTCGGTTATTATTGCAATATGATTTCATTGAGCAATCCTATAAAAATTTTAGATTTTCTTCGAAAATACATATCCGAAAATTAACTCTCAACTCAAAATCCGCAATACACAATTTTTGAATATTTTTCAAAACAAAGAATCCCTCATAAAATGAGGGATTCTTTCACTGATCTATCGATTACAGAATTACTAATACAAATCTTTACTCGCGTATTTATTACCAATAAATTGTTACCGATACAAACAGGCTCATCACTTGACCACCATAGGTATAATAACTCGGATTTACCGCAAGAATTTGACTTCCTGTCCAACTTGCATTAATATCCTGGTAGATCGCAATAACCGACGCTTCATCCTTTACCACTTCGCGCTCCTGCAATTTTTGCATTTGGCCAGTAATCGAAATTATAATTGGTGCCACCATCGGTCCCATTCGTGGAATTTTAAAATCAAAACCTACCGAGAATATCTGCGTATTGCAATCCATAAAATTGAATATTGTTTTATTTGCATCATCAGGAACAAACGTAGGTCGATACATATATCCGGCATTAAACGTCAGCCATCTCATGGAAGGCGATAAATACCCAAAATAATAGCTCAATCCAACTTTATACACGAGAATATCATTGAATTGCGGTATTTCTATTCCATAACTGTTCCAGTAAATTTCTTTCGATTTGGATACTCTATGTTTTGACCACATTTGATATTCTGCTTCTAAGGAAAGCAATGCGCCAAAAATCGAATATGCTAATCCTCCTCCCACAATATGCGGGGTATAATAATCAAAGATATTCAACCCCATGTTAAGCGTAATTCCTCCCATATTCAGTTGCGCTTCGGTCGCGAACGGTGTAACTTCCATGTAAAGCTCGCCACGATAGAATACTCCAAAATCCAACCCTTTTAGTGCTTCCACCTTTTGCCCAGGTGAAATATATAATCCTGCAACAGGGGCAATTGCAGGGGTTAACTCCATTTGCACTTGTTGATTTGGATATTGCGTGCCTGTTCCCAGCCCAACATCAACGAGCTGAACAGCACCGCTCCCACCCGACCATACGCTTGCGCCAACTCCAAATCCGAAAAGATCATTTAAAAAACCAAATCCAACTCCCGAAAGAATGACCGCACGCTGGGCTTCCCTCCCATAACGAAGGTAATCGTGCGTGCGCAAATCCACATCATATACTTTTACTAACGAACCATCTTGCATAACCCCTAAACCCATCCCAAATCTTCCAGAAGATATGAAATCGGGTAATCGAACGAACTTATTTATATCAATGACTAACCCAATCGTTATAGTTCCAAACCCCAATTCATCATCGGCAACTGTATCCCTTGCGATATCAATTTTCATTTTTGGTTGGGTTAGCATATATGTAATAGCCAATTGGTCTTTAAACGGTACAACATCATATTCATTTATTGCTTTCTCGCTTGTAGCTAAAGTTTTTTCACCTTCCTTATATACAAGCTTTGAACTCTTAGATTGAAGTACATCAGCAGGCATTTGCTCACTAACAGTTCTTCCCAAACCTGCCATATTATAATACACGCTCGACCAGTCGTTTACTATTGCCGCCATTGCATTTCCGCGAGCAACTCCTTGTGCAGAAAAACCGTACGTATCAGCAAAATTTGCAAATGCACCAACGGGGAAAACAACAGCACAAATAAAAGCAATGATTCCCCAAAAATTCCGAATATGCATGAACATCCTCCTTTCTTAAATTTTATCGTTCTGTGTTAAAACATAGGTTGATTGAATAAGCTGTTGAGCGTTTCTGCAGTAACAGAATACCGTGCGCCTTGTCTGTTCACCGATTCATCGAGCAGTGCAATCAATTGTACTAAAAGATCCTCAACATCATTCCAAAATACCGAGTTGATGTTCGATATTCCTGTTATGTTGTCAGTGCTGCTCAAAAACGCATATAGTTCGTTAATCACCTGTTGCCACGGATAATCAGTATGGACATTCGTTACAATATAATCAACAAGTCCATTTTCTTCTAACGCAATCATTGCCAATTTCAACAAATCGAAGTACCTTCCATTAAAGACATCCATCAATCGAGGAAGTTCTTCGGTAAGCAGATCGGTGAGTTCTTGAGCTTCACGCCATTCACCATTTTGATAGTAGATAAACAACATCGCAAGCGTATGTCGCAGTGCTGCCATTTCATTGGCGGATGCAGAAGTATTCGATAACGCATTTTTCAAAAGATCGATCACATCATCGGTAATGTTGTATTTCCCATTTGTAAGCTTTCCATTTTTACTAAAAAGTTCACTTATCCCATACATGAGTTTGTAATAATTTAGCCAGTTATACCCTTTATAATTCTTATGCTCGGGATTACGAAAATCGACAAATACCGCTAACCCTTTACCAAGGGAATCCGCACCAACGAGTTCATCCAGAGCAACGTCCAAATCCACATCCACATTGCGCTTCGTAAACATCCAATCGGGATATGATGATGAAACATAGCCTCTCTGGTACGCAATTCCTTTGCTCGTTTTGACTGAAGTGATTATTTGTTCTAAACCATAGAAAATCTTACGCTTTGCTCCCCAATCTGCGATATTGGTGCTTTGTGGATTTTTATCCGCATAGATTCCAGTGTTGCTTCCGGTATTCTGGAGGAATGCTAAAAGCTTCGACACAATTTGAGACTCAGCAAGGAGTGGCAACAAACCATCGCATGATGCGGTTTGATTCTTAGAATTCTCAACGAATAGCTGTGCCATACTGCGCAGATCAGGATTCGGCCGATAATCGATCACATCGTTATACTCTTTTGTATCTGGTGCTAAATATGCGCAATAACCGTATATATCTTCTTTCGCAATGGAAGGAACCCATCTTCCTTTTCCACCGGAATAGGGCGCTTTCACATATTTATAATACGGTGTTGCTAACATTGTCAGCAAATCGTTTAACTTTCGAAGTGGGTACTTATGGCTACTTTTCTCAGCAAAATTGTACCAGTATGGACGCGGATTGCTCGAATCTGGCATTTTATAATACGATTTCCCATGCAATGCGCCAGCAAGCGCAATCACAACAGGCAACAATTTATTGCGACTATTCCACACAGGTGAAGATTGGTTTCCAATATCAGCAGAAGATGATGGCACAAAATCGGGCTGCAAAAATGCCATTCTCCCAATTGGCGCAAGATTCCGCGCAAGGATGGGTGGAGTGGCCGATCCGCTCCCTAAAATATCGTTCCAAATTGTTTCTAAATTTACAAAGTCTCCCAATGCCCCCGCTAAATATCTCGCATCTTCCTTTACGAAAAGCATAAGCCTTCCATCGCCCGGTATTGATGATGTACCATAGTTCACCACTTCGCCATTCATCGTCATCCCGGTACATCCAGTGTTTTCAAGACCTTCATCGCCCTTATACACCCATACGCCAACGCCCGCGCCTTTGCGCAAATTCGACATTCCAAGCACGCCATTCGCTTCAATTACTGCAATTGCGAGCGGGTCTAAATGAATGTTGCCTGCATGGACGTAGACGTACGAACGCATGGGCATGATGCACACAATCTTCTTTTCAAGAAGTAACCATTGGAAATTTCGAAACATTGCCTCTTCGGGTGATTTGCACTCGCGCGCCGCCGATTTTTCCGGAATGAGTTCGCGGAATGTTAAATATCCGGCCTTTGCACCCGATACAACTCCCGCATCGATATCGTCATTTGGATTTTTTGGATCATTAATCTTATACATAAGGTATTTGTCCGTTCCATCCTTTCCAACCACCCGATCAAAGGTATAATATCTCACATTTGGTGTGCTATTTGCATACTCCCCTTTAAGAAGATATCTATCGGTTTGCCATTCTGCGCGATAATAATTTTCGCGCGAATAATATAACTCGGATCCTATTCCCAAGGTCGCTGTGCCTTTGGCATCGTTTCCTCCATCATATGGATAAAAATACTCCCATGTTGAAGGATCGTTTAAATCGGGTTTCCATACAAATGCATACACGCGACCATCAGGCCGATAGTACACATAATACTGTTTTCCAGCAATAATTCGGGTTTCAGGATTCGTCGGCGCATAATAATAGGGTCCCTCGCCTTCCCAGCATACGCGAGCAATCCATCCCATTACCCATGCCCCGGTGTTGAGCTCACCTATCCCATTGGCCACATACGGATAATACGTTCGATAATCGTTGTTTGATTCATCAGCACCGGTAATATCCGTTGAGGGCTGAATGCCGCTATATCCGCCATTGGGGATTCCCGCATCGCCAACTGAAAAACCGTTCATTAAAAGCAGTGCGGGAAAATCGTACCCCATGTAATACCGATATTTGTTATCGGTTATATCATCGCTGGTAAAATCAAAAGAGCTTCTAAAAATATTTTTTGCCTGATCAGTTCTTCCGCTTTTTGTCGTGTAGCGAAGGTTGCTCACAGACGGATCGAGCGAAAGATCGTACACGCCGAGATATTCGTTTACTAAATCATACGCAAAGGCATGCTTTGCTTTGGATGTCATCGAATACAGCGAGTCGTTTACAGTAAGGATTCCGCCCGTCGGTTCGCCATGGCTATGCACGCGGTTATCTTCATCAAACCCCCCTTCATTGTTTATATATGGTTCTCCATCGTAAGTATCCAAACGCGTTTTAAACCCGAATTCATTTGATATGATAAGCGTAAATAACAAATGATCTAAGAAGGAAACTTTGTAGTCGGCACTGCTTCGAGGTAATCCATAGCAGTTATATTGAACCATTCGTTTCAACGAATCTTCTATTGTATACGATTTGAAATCGATTTGGCAATTTTTCTTCAACTGGTACAACGCCTCAGAAAGCAATTCGAGCGGTGAACGCCCCTCAGAATCTGCAATTATTGAAAAATCAGGCCTCTCGCTTGTATCCCACGATGGCTTTGCACGAAGCATAAGCGAAACTATTGCCGGATATGCACCCCGAATGGCATTGCGAAGCTCCATGTTTACAAAGTATTCGCCATCATCGTTGTAGTAATTGTTATTGGTAGTCATAATGCCACCTTCGGTGGTATACTCAGCGAGCGTAATCATTAAATCTTTGAGAACGCGGGGAAATTTTGGATAACCATTTGCATCTTTCACGGAAAATAGATTGCTCAGTTCGCGAATAATATCATAGAGGGCTTCCCGCGCACCCTCGTCTTGCGATGAAACGTCGTTTATTCCCGCAAGAAGTGCATCCATACCTCTCACTGCATTGCCAAGCCCACTATCCTTTCCACCTACTTCAAAAGTCGTATTGGTCCGCATAAGCATTTTCCCCATCGCTTCGTTTAAAAGAGGAAGTATGCTTTTGATCGTTTGTCCTTCGGTTTCTGTGAGCGCGGTACGAATATCCGACATCACCGTCTCGATTTCATTTCCGTGAACATAGAAAATATAGCCCAATACATCACCGACAATATCGATAAGATCGCCTATCGATTCTCTCCCCGCAGAAGACATTTTATCGAGCAGCGAATACAAATCATTCGCATAATTATTGTACGTTTCGCTGGGATGATCGAAGTTGTCTTGGTTAATGATGCGGTTGAGCAATGGGTTAAGATTATTATTCAACAAATCCACAACTGTGCTCGGAATGACATCTTTTTGTAAACAAAGTCGCAAAAGCTCTGTGACTGCGCGGGTATCAGAATTCATAATATCGGCAAGCAAGTGATTAAATGTCGTTTGATCTAAATTCGACACCGCATCGTGCAATGCAGGATACCCATCTAAAATATCGAATAAACGAAATGGTGGCTCGGGATCGTTTATCTGAAATACATGCTCGGATTCGCTTGCGCATTGGACAATCGGCATGCTTACTATCAGCATCATTGCGAGAGTAAATATTCTTTGAAGTTTCATTTTACACCTCAATTCAATATTTTTAGTTTATATATCATTTCGATAAAATTTCACCAAGCGCTCCATAAGGATCAAACTCATCGCTGTACAAGTAGTCGATCGCTCTTTCTTGCGACGACCCAAAAATATTCCCACGGATATAGATATCGTTATTCGGATCGCCATCGTTCATGCGCTTATAGAAGTAAGAAAGCCTTTCGCACAAGCCATCGTAAAATTTCGAATTTGGATCAGTCAATGCGCTATGACCCAACAATCCATACAAGTCGTTTATAATTGCTTCCCAGCTCCAGCTTGATGAAATATTTGTTATCACATAATCGACCCATCCGTTATCTTGTAACAAATTGGTAGCTACCGTGAGGAGATCTAAATATTCTCCATCAAATGGGGTAAGAAGCGCTGGCAAATTGCTTGTCACCAGGTTCTTTAAATTTTGTGGAATAGTCCAACTTGTCCCATTGTATTGATACATTTGCGTTCCCAACGTATGGCGCAGAGATTTTAAATGCGCATCTGTTACTGTAAAACCGGTGAGCGATTTATCGAGAACGTTGATGATATTATCGGCGATGCAATATTTCCCTGTTGTCGTTCCAGTCTCGCCTAAAATCTCTCCCACACCTCGAATGAGCTTGTTGAAATTATTCCAATTATATCCTTTATATTTTGGATGCGATGGATCGCGATAATCCACGAAAACTGCAATTCCTTTATCGATCGAATCGGCTCCAATTGTTTCATCGAGCGCAATATCGATATCGACATCAACGCTTCCTTTTGTAAAAAACCACGATGGATACGTGAGCGTTGTCCCATAGTTGTTCGTGTATTCGATGCTCTGCGATGATTTCGAACGGGCAAGAATTTGCTCAAGTCCATAGAAAATCTTACGGCGTGCTGACCATTTCGTATAATCGCTGCTCGTTTTATCAATGTCGGTATAAATTGGCAACACTCCCGTACCGTACTGACCCGTTTGTTGCAGAAATATTAATAGTTTCGATACAATCTTAGTATTTGCCAATGCGGGAATAAGGCCATCGGCCGCAGCAGTAGAATTCTCCGTAAGCAAATTCGCTACCGTGCGAAGGCCCGATTTCGGCTTAAAATCTGGCGTTGCGCTTACCGGCCGCGGAGTAAAAAACCCAAAGTTATTATTATACCCAGTAAACGTTGCCACCTCCATCTGCGGCACAAACCAACCTTTCGAGGCCCCCGAATACGGCGTCTTGTAATAGCGCACCAGCGGTGATGCCAACGCCGAAATCGCATCGCCTAAATACTTCAGCGGATACTTGTGATTGGTGCTTGCAAAGTTGTACCAATTCCCGCTTGCAGGCGGCTCGTAGTACGATTTGCCATGCAATGTGCCCGCAAGGGCAATCACTACCGGTAACAGCTTGTTGCGGATTTTCCACACATCCTCCCACGCGCTGCCCGTCACATTCGACGCCACATACGACGACTGCAAAAAGCCCAACCGCGCCACCGCCACAATGTTTTCCCCAATCACATTGGGAAGCACATTGCCCGTCCCCAAAATGGTATTCCAAATCGTGCCAATATCAACATAATCGCCGTCTGCTATCCCCATAATATTATCATACGAACTGTCTTCCTTCACCAAAACCCATAACCTTCCATCTCCAAGCTCAAACGAATCGCCATAGTTTACCCCATTCGGCTGCGTGCGATCAATATCAGTTCCTTCTGTCCCCTTAATCACCCAGGTGCCCACGCTCCCCGTCTTGCGCGCCGTGGCAATGCCCACCAACCCGTTCGCCTCAATGATGGTAAACACCGGCGTATCAATATATAAATTCATCGTGCACGTCTCCATACCCATAGCAACCGCCTGAATGCGCACAAATGAGGTCATCGGCATAATGAAGACAAATTTCTTCTCTAACATCAACCACTGGAAATTGCGAAACATCGCCTCTTCCTGACTGGCACAGGCGCGCGCAGGATCGCTTTCAGCAATCTTCTCCCAAAACCGAAGCGCCCCTGAAGCGCTCGCATACGCATCCTTATCGTCGCCATACTGATTTCGCCCCGTGGTTCCCTCAAGCGAATGCATCCTGTAACGATTCAACCCAGTGTTTCCCGTCCCCACAACCTTGTTTGGCGCATAGTACCCCGTCCAACCAGAGGGCGGATGATTGTTACCATCATGATAATTAATATGGGTCGATCGTATCAAATAATGATCAGTATCCCACACCGCACGGTACCGATTCTCGCGCAACCAGTACGTCCCAAGCTGCGTGTTCGAAGGATCCTTCACATCATTTCCCCCATCAACCGGATAAAAATACGACCCATCCTTTTGACTGCGAAGCGCATAAATCCTCCCATCAGGCCGATAGTACACATTGTACGTCGTGCCCGAAATCACCACCGTCGGAACATCCTTCTTCGCCTTCTCAGGATCCTTCGCAGGATCGTAATAATACGGACCTTCGCCTTCCCAGCATGCCCGCGCAATCCACCCCATCGTCCAACGGCCCGTGTTAAGTTCACCCAATCCATTGCCCACATACGGATAATACGTGCGAAAATCGTTTTGCGCATGCCCAACCGTCGTGTCGTTGCTTGTGGGCGTAATCCCACTTCGCCCCCCATTCGGAATCCCCGCATCGCCCGCACACGCACCGCTTAACAGCGCCAATGTCGGAAAATCCGAACCAAGATAAAATTTATAATTGCTTGCTTCGCTGGTAGTAAACGAGCCTTTCGAGCGAAAAACGTAATCCCCTTGCCCGCGATTCCACAACGTCGTCGACGTAACCAATCCACCCGTCTTACCGCTCCACGAACCACCGCTTACGCGCACATCCAGCGCCAAATTGTACGCACCCAACCACCACATGGTAAAATTCTGACTCGAACTTCGCCCTTCCTTCTGTCCGCTGGTCATGGAATAAAGGCTATCGTTTATTGTCATGATGCCATCCACCGGCACCCCATGAAGCCGCGCCGTTAACCCCCCAATGTTACCATTGTTTTCAAATCCGCTTCGGTGGTTGTTCTGGTACGGCTCAAGCGAATCATTATATGGATTCGTGTTTACCTTTCGCGTCAAAAACCCAAACTCGTTTGCCATCTTTAAAGTATACAGCAAATGGTCTAAATACGATACCTTGTAACTTGCACCGCTTCGAAGCTGCCCCAATCCATTGTATTCCACCATCCGCTTCAGCGACGGCTCAACCTGAAACTTCGAAAAATCCGAAAAATCGATGGCGCAATGCTTCTTTAAATCATAGAGCGCTTTGGAAAGCATTTCTACGGGCGATTCGCCATTGGTAGCGTCTTTCACAATCGAATAATCGGGGCGACTTTCCCAGCTTCCTTTTGCGCGGAAAAACAAAAGTTTCAGCGATGGAAGCATAAGCCGCATCGCATTTCGAAGTTCGGTATTCACATAATAACCCGTCCCAACACCTGAACTGTCGTTGTAATAATTTGTATTTGATGCATAAATCGATCCACCCTGCGTTGCATAGTCTTCAAGATTAATCATCAACTCGCGCAAGATATCTCTAAATTCTTTGCTCCCCACTTTTGCGGTTAACACATTGCCGATTTCCCGAATTACCTCATACAATGCCTCGCGCGCATCTGGATCGTTTTGGGCAATATCCCGTACTCCCGCAAGGAGGATATCCATACCGTCTACCGCTTTGCCAAGCTTTGTATCCGTGGCTCCATCCATAATGGTACTATTGGTTCGCACTAAAAGCTTGCCAGTTCCTTCTTGAATGAGCGGAAGTTGCGATTTTAAGCTTGGCCACTCCGTTTGCTGCAAAAATGCCAATAGATCGTCCATAACCGTTTCAATTTCGCTGCCATGGATGTCCTTGATATACCCAACTACTTTTTGCAAAATTTCCAACACATCGTCACCAAGGTCTAAGTCAGCGGCACTGGCATCATCGAGAAAATCGTATAAATTCGTTGCGTAGTAGTTATAGTTATCTTGATCCAAGCTATCTTGGTTTATAAGAGCGTATACCATGTCTTTATTGATGCTCATCATCGTTGCGAGCGCATTTCTCGTGTTATTGATAAATGGAAGAATTTCAGTGAGGTGATCGATCACCGGTGCAATGCCATCAGCCAAATACTGGTTGAAATCGTACGGATCTATTGTTTGCTGTTCGATTTCATCGGTATTGGTAAACGCATCTTGAATTGCAGGAAACTCGTCCAATAAATCGAATTGGCCTGATGGATTTATAGGCGGTTCGTTATCGCTAAATCGATGTGAACTTTCCGATGCACAGAATTGAAGCATTACCAATACAAAAAATATTCCTAATTTGCCAATGCGTTTCATTGCACACCTCACTTTAAAAACTAAATTTTTATTCATTCCTTTTTACCCTTTTTATAAATATATACTTCATGTTCAAATAATAATGTAAAATTTCTTAATAAATTTATTATACTGACTTGTCAGTTTTTAAATTCCCCAAAAAAATAAGAAATGCCTTCGCCCCCTTTCCCATGGTTTGCTTATAATGTATACCGTCCAGTTGGTTTTGTCAAGAATTTTTTTTAAAATTTATTTCGGCACGATTTTCGTAACATCTTATATCTTTAAAAAAATTATTAAAAATTTTTTATACATTAACTTATATTAACCATGTATATTTTATTGGAAAGTGTCATTTCCAATAAACACCTCGAATGCGAGATAATCTTCGAAAAACTTTCCATGTACAACTTTATTTAATTAAATTATTTCAATTTTTCATTATTTTCCGATCAATTTTTATGGCAGACTCTCCCGTTTCAATAATTGATGAAATGTGCGGATTTTCGCGAAACCGAAGCACATTCAGCATAAAAATTTCGAGCCTGCTTACCACTGCTGGTGGGAAAAGATTTCCATCGATTTCAATAGACATGACGGGATATTTCCTCTCTCGCGCCCATGGAGTATAAAGACCTTCAATCACCCGTCCAATAAGGCATGCGAAAGGAGATATGTTGACGATACCAGAATATCCATCGTTCATAGCGGCTGCCGCTACTCCACTTGAAATTACAATTTCAGAATGCAACTCGTGGGAAGTGAAATTTTCTTTTGAAATTTCCATTATTTTTTTCATATTGTGAGGCGTTTCAATAAGCAACCCACTTTTTGCAAGCGCGCGTTTTATCAAATGCTCAACGCGATGTTTATACATCATTTCAATTTTAAAAGAAATTAAATTCTTGAACTCTTTTGAAAAAATGCGGGAATGCCACGGCTTTTGTATTAATCTTTTCTTTAGTTCGTACTCTCGCACAAAATCGCAATAATACACCCATTCCGAGACTCCCGAAACCTTCCCTATGATACCCCTTTTGCTAAAATGTTGAATAAGCTCATCAACTGCAAAATCATCCCTCCGCACATAGATTTCACCTACGATGAGCACTTTTGGACACTGATCGATTGTTTTTTTGAGCGGTATTTTTGAAATTTCGCGCGCAATATCATTAAGAACTGGGATAATTTTGCATATATCTTTTTCCGCGACCGAAATGAGTTTCTGCCAGAGTTCATCGTAGATAGCCAATGCACCCTGTGGATTTTCCGCACATGTGCGAAGAGCTGTTTCTATATCTTTCATATAATCGCCCGCTACAATCGCCCACCACGCTTTTTTCGAAAAATTCGGACCCAATTCATTATACGAATTTTCTGAATCAAGTGTAAACACGACTACGTTTTCCAAACGTAAATCCTTGAAAAGATTTTCAAAAAAAACAAAATACTGGCCCGTTCGGCATGGCCCTTTGGTAGTAGGGACAAAGAGAAGATAAATTTCATCTTTGCGATATTTTCCCGATAGAAAATACTGCAGTGCGCTTCCCAACACCAAATGTGAAGGCAGGCATTCTTTTCCTGAAACATAGTTTCGCGCAAGCTGCAATGTATACACATCGGGCACTGGCATGGCCTCGGCATACACGCCATACGAGCGAAGCGCTGCAGCTAAAATTTCGGTCGAAAGGCGTCCCATGTTTGAAAGCAATAGCTTTACTTTCGGATTTCCCTTAATTTCAATGCGCCGATTGTGATGCGCGTCCATAATATACATCTCATTTTTTCCATCTGCAACAAATCTCAAGCCATTATCATAACGATCTTTTAGCCCACCCTTGTATTTTGTGCGATATCCTTCGATGATATCCAAAAAAGCCTCGACGCGAGTATCAACCCCGGCATCTGCGGTGTGGGAATCGAACTCAAGTATCAAAAACGGCTTTGTGCCCATCATCCATTTTAGGTAATGAAGCATAAACGAATCGGGCGCACAGGAAAAATTGCTTATGAATGTAACAAAAATATTTGGTTCACTTCGAAGCCGCGAACACGCCTTCATATCGAGCTGTCCATAATACCAGTACATGTTTGGATAGATTTGTTCATCGCTCACCGGTAAAATGTCAAAAGGAATGACTGCAAAACCCCGAGATGTAAATTTACGCGGAATTCCCATGTTCGCATCCAAGGTAAAGGCATTGTAGGGGCGCCCAAGAATTGCGATCACGGGGTTTTCGCTCTGCCGAGCCCATGCGAGTGCGCGCTCCCCTAACGCGCGGGCTCTTTCTTCGAATTCCTTTTGTTTTTTAAATGCGATTTCAAACGCGTGGAGAGTTTCTTTCTCCGAAAATCCAAGTTTTTTGCCCACTTCCAAAAAGTGTTTCGCCGCAGCATTCATCCCATAACGGAACGATACCACAGGACACAAAAGTTTCTCTTCAGATATTTCAGGAAATGCTTTTTTTATGTAATAAGGGAAGCTTTGCGTAATGGGGCAAAAATTACCCGGCATGTTTTCCTCAAAGCTTTCCATATCGCGAAAATGCGGTACAAAAATATAATCAACTCCTTGATCAAAACAATCTTGAACCGCTCCATGCGCAATTTCCGCAGGGAAACAGTATGCGCTTTCAACGCGCGCTGTTCCCTCGTGCGAAATATTTTTCGAAAGCGCTACTTCCACCCCCAACGTATGGAAAAACCACGAATAAAATGGCCATAACGTATACACAGAAAACGCACGCGGGATACCCACAACGACATTTCGTTTTTTCTGAAAACGGGAAGGGTCTGGTGCACACTCTTCAAATAAAAGTCGATTTCTTTCTTCTATAAAGTTTGGAATTTTCGACTCATCGATTTGACATTTTTTGCGGATGTTTGCATATTTATTGCATCGTCCTCCAAACATATATTTATTTCCATTGACGGCAAGCACGCGAATGGGGCAAAAGTTTTCGCAGGAACGGCATTTAAATTCTCTTTCATAGGCAATTTCTGTTTCGATGATTTTATCGAGATCGTACCATTTCTTTTCGATTATCCCTTCTTCATATTTTTGTTTCACTAACAACCCAACCCCAAAACATCCCATAAGTTCGGGATCGGGCGGCACAAGGATGTCTTTATCTAACAAAAGCGAAAATGCGAGCGGCACTGCTTTGTTTTTCGCCACTCCTCCTTGAAGCACAATGCGCGATCCGATGGTGCGATTTCCCACAACCCTGTTAAGATAATTTGCCACAATGGAAGTGACAATCCCTGCGGTAATGTCTTCGCGGCTTGCGCCCTGGTTTATTGCCTTGCGAATGTCGGAATTAATAAACGCCGAACAGTGCTCGCCAAATTTCAAAGGTTCATTTGCTTGGATTGCAATATCCCCAATCATATCGGCGCGGGGAATATTTAAATCCCCCTGTGCAGATTCTTCTAAAAATGATCCCGTGCCTGCTGAACACGCTTCGTTCATCGCATAATCGATTGGCACCATATTCTGCAAATACACATATTTTGCATCCTGGCCACCAATTTCAAAAATTGTATCCACATCGGGTTTAAAAAATGTAGTACCAACCGCATGGGCGATTATTTCGTTGTACACCGCAGGCGTTTCAAGAAACACGCCAAGTATTTCGCGCGATGAACCCGTTGTTGCTGCCAAAGTAATATTGATTTTACCATCGCCGATTGCCTCTTTGATCTGCTTGCGGATTTCTACCAGACAGCTTTTCAGCGCCCGTACGGGATCGCCATGCGTCCGCCCATAATGCGCGGCGACGATTTCTTGCGTTTCGATGTCGATCAGACATGCCTTCGTAGTAGTGGAACCACCATCAACTCCTAGGACATATTCACCCAAGTTGCGAATCTTCCCCCGCTTTGATTCAACATATGTGACGCGCCCTTCTGCGCTTTTAAGGTTCCTAAAGCGCGCAAACTGCACTTTCGCTGGTTTAAAAAGATTATCCAATGAAGGCAGAATGCTTCCATGCTGTTTCGCCAACAGCGCGGCGCCATATGCTTCAAAATAAGGCGCCTGCTCTGGTACAAGGAATTCAATTTCTGGCAATCGTTCCCGAAGAAACGTAAGCAAATGTTTATTAAGAGTCACTCCACCTGTCAACAATACGCTTCCCGATCTTATGCGCGCCCGCTTGAGAAAATCGATCACCTTTGTCGCCATCACATCGCTAAGCGAAAGCACAATATCGCCTTTCGTTGCCTCGCCTTTGTTTAACCGATGCGTGCAATCGCTTTTCATAAATACCGAACATCGCGATGAAAGCTTGAGAATTTTGCAATTGTTAGGAATAGTATTGACGTCAGAAAGCGTCATATCCATTCGCGCAAGCTGCTGTTTGAAAAACTCACCCGTTCCCGATGCGCATTTGTTGCCTGAAAAATTGTTCACTATTTTTTTATTTTCATCAACTGTGTATACGACGAGATCCTCTCCACCGAGAGAAACCACTGCATCGACCCGATAACGTGAATACTTTAATGCCTCTTCAATGCATAACGGTTCGATGACGCTATTAATATTTAACAAATGCCTTCCTTCTGTACCTGTCGCAAGCGATTTTAAATTTGCAGGAAGATCTTTGCGCTCCAGTATTTTTCGCAACGCGCTTGGGAAATTCCCTTCATGCGGAATCACTTCGCTCCAAAGGATGGAATATCCTTCAAGCATTGTGACTTTCACATTGGAAGAACCAATGTTGATGCCCAAACTGTACATGTACACGACCCTCGTGAAATAAAATATTTTTGTTCACTTGTGACGACAATATTTTCTTTGTCCATGATTTTTTTGCTTGAAAAAAATTTAAAAAATTTGATACTATAAATCGGCAGTCTATATTGGGTAATTCGCACTTACAGAAAAAATTTTTCAATCGAGCAATGGCAAATAATTTGTAATACTTACATGCATACGAAAAAAGAAACATCACCAATGAAAAAATGGCATAATTGAAACATCATGTGAATACCGACGAAATCAAATTGAGTGTGAATAAACTTACATAATAAAAGGAAATTTTTTATGAAAAACTTTACAATTTCCTCTTCATATAATAACACCCGCTATATTCCAGGCCAGCGAAAAGGGCACTACGAAAGTTATTTTCTTCGCGCAAATCACCCCAAAAAGCCGTTAGCATTTTGGATTCGCTACACAATCTTCAATCCACATCACAATCCTGAACGCGCAATTGGTGAACTGTGGTTCGTATTTTTCGATGGTGAAAGCGGTCGACATGTTGCAGCAAAAAAGGAAATTCCAATATCGCACTGCAGTTTCACAAATTGCGGATTCGATGTGCACATCGGAAATGCTTTTTTACAACGCGGACATCTTAAAGGCGAAATAACCCATGCTCACGTCGCGGTGAGATGGGAACTTCATTATCGCGGTTCTGAAAAACCCATTTTCGATTTCCCTCTGGCATATTACGAAAAATCATTTCCAAAAGCAAAGGTGCTTGTGGGTCTTCCTTTTGCTGCATTCAATGGGACAATTACAATTAATAATAAAAAAATTTCTGTGCAAAACTGGATTGGCAGCGAAAACCACAATTGGGGGAGCAAACACACCGATCATTACGCGTGGGGTCAGGTTGCGGGATTCGATAATAACTCCCATGCGTTTCTGGAATTGGCAACCGCTCAAATAAAAATTGGTCCGCTCTGGACCCCATTTTTCACACCAATCGTGCTGCGTTACGAAGGCAAAGAATTTGCGCTTAACAGCCTTCTTAGCACGTTTCGACGCGCTTCGTTTTCATATTTCAATTGGGAGTTTCACGCAAAAAACAATGACATCATTCTCCAAGGAACAATTCGCGCCGAGAAAAAAGATTTTGTATGCCTCCCCTACTACAATCCGCCTGGCGGTGTAAAATTTTGCCTCAACTCAAAAATTGCATCGTGCAGGATGACAGTAACGCTGCGCAAAATTTCGCGCACAGTAGTGCTTGAAACAAAGCATCGCGCCGCATTTGAAATACTCACCGACAAAAACGATCATGGCCTTGAACCGTCAATATGAAACGCACCGCGCGTAATAAATTTACACAAGCGTTGTTATTTTTGAACGCACATCTTCTGCCATGTCCAAAATTTTCTTCGACTGTGCAGTGAGATCCTCTGCAGCAATGGCAATCGCTTGCGACATCTGATTGAGATTCGTCACAGTGCCCACCACTTCTTCAGCTGCAATCTTTTGTTGGCGTATTGCATTGTCAATCTCATCGGAAAGGTTTTTGACTTTTTTCACCTCATCGTGAGATTTCTTATTCGATTGTACGTATACATCCATTTTTTTGCTCAGACTATCGATTAATTGGCTATTTTCCTCCACACCCTTTAAAATCTCCTGAATTATCTTTACGGTTTCCTGCACACCCGTCACCCCCTTTTGTACCTCTTCGTCGCTCTTTCGAATGAGCAGGGCAATTTCTTTTACGCTCGTCGATGTCTGATCAGCAAGCTTCGATATTTCATCCGCCACAACTGCAAACCCCCTTCCATAATCTCCTGCACGTGCCGCTTCGATTGCTGCGTTGAGTGAGAGAAGGTTAATGCGATCGGATATATCGTTAATCATGTTTAATATTCCAGCCATTTCAACCGATGTGGCAGAAACGTTTTGCATGCGCTGTTCCATGTGTGCGATCCTCTCTTCGCCTAACCGCGCTTTTTCTGCAATCCGCTGTGTGCGCAATAATGCCTCTTTGCTTACCTGTTCCATTTCATTTGTGATGTTTTCAAGTTCGCTCATAATCGCTGCAAGGTCAACCATCGCTTCAAACTGCATACGGGTGAGTGCGCTTATATTTTCGGAACCGCTCGAAATTTCTTCCATTGTTGCAGTAATTTCTTCAATCGATGCCGCTTCATTTTGAATACTTTTCTCGAAAACAAGGGCATTATTCGCAAGTTTGTGGGACGACTCGTCTAATTTCACCGACACCTCGCGCAATGACTGAATAAGCGCCTCATTGATGTGTTGCTGGTACTGTTGTTTTTGTTCGCTTTCCTGCTGGCGTTGATAACTCCCTTTTTCATGAACGCGCACAAGCAAGTATCCAATGAGAAACGTCACGATATGAGTAAATCCCATTGTGCCTAAAATGATCGGCTTTACTTGATGCTCGACGCTTTGCGAAACGAGTGTGCAGTAAAACGTTCCTCCAAACCCTAACAACCAAACAACGACATATGCGTTCATCTTGCAAAAAAGAGCGCTAAAAAAAATCGGCATAAAATAAGCACACATGCTGGCAACAAATCGCCCGCCGGAACCTTTTGCATCGGTGCTCAATGCATTGAATATTAATCCAACCATCACGGCAAATGCGAACGCGTTTACCGCAATATTGTAATATCCACGATAGATAATAAAAATACCCATGATCATCAAAAATGCAATTGCAACGATCACAATATTAAGCATGTCAACAAGAGGCCGATGAGTCACCGTATTCATGAAAATAAAGAAAATTGCCAAAATCGGTATGACCATCATGCAAAGATTTACAAACAGGCGCACGCGCTCGCGAAATTCAAAATTCGCTGCTCCATACGGCTTCATTACGGCATCGAATATTTTTTTCATCGCACACCTCACACACTGCGAATATATACGCGGCGTATTATGCGATATCATATTTCTTATTGAGTTCAATGTCAAATGGAAAAAATTCGCATCTTTCTTATGAAAGCGAACGTAAAAAAATTATCTTGACCGAGAACTTCGTTTGACATATTTTTTTTGCCGCGATGGATAAGATTTTCAACAAAACGGAGAAGTTGGTGCGCACGTTAAAGTGCGAAAACTGTGCGGGCAACGATTTTGAAAAAATTTCACAAACTGAATACAGATGCCGCTATTGCGGTTCGACTCACATAATAGAGCCAGACATTTCACCGACTTACAAAAAGCAATTCTCCACGAACATGCCCCAGAAAAGATTTTTTCTGGTGTTGATTCTCCTCATTGTCATTGTGGGCTTATTGCTTGTTGTTTTTTGGCGTTCCCGCATGTCAACCACAAACCGCACACCAATTTTAAAAATCAAACCCTCACCTCCCTCGCAATTCGATGCGGAGAACATTTCCATCGCCTCGCCTCCGACAGCATCGTTTGATCAGATTGTTGCGATTCCCGATAGCATTGGAAACTGTTATTTTGCAGGGATTTATAAAAATACCGGAAAGTCCCCAATTCGCTATCCCATGGTGGTCATTACGCTGTATTCCGGCGATGGGAAAAAAATTGCGCAAAACCGTGGATATTCTATTCGCGAAATACTTTACCCCGGAGAAGAAACTCCAATTTCGGTACTCATTACCCATGTGCCGAAGTGGGAACGGGTTGAAGCGACATTCCAGCCAGAGTTACCGTATTATTACACCGCTCATGAAAGGCCTTTGATGAAATTTCAAAATTGCACAATTCACAAACTGCGATTTACCGGCTACGAAATACGAGGTGAAATAGTTAACAAATCCGAAAAACCGGCGAAGCGGATTCGCATGATTGCCGCCGTTTTCGATCGCGAAAAGAAAATAATCGGAATTGGCCGAAATTACGTTCCTGCAACATCAATCGCACCAAATGATTACAGCCCAATTGCCATTAGAATAATACCCATAACAGGTGTTCCTCACTCGTTTATGTTAGATTATGAAGGGGACTTTTAATTATGAAACCTCTCTTCCCATCTCTTTTGCTACTTATGGTTATGATTTCAATCCAATCCTTATTCGGCCATGATATTAAAATCATCTCGTTCAATGTATGGCATGGGATGAACAGAGCAACCTTTTTCGAAGTTGATGAATATGAAACGCGCGAAAAGCGAGAAATGCGATTTCGAATTTTTGTCGATTACGTAAAGACATATTCACCTGACATTTTAGCAATTCAAGAAGCAAATCCTATTCCCCATTATGTGAAAAAACTCTCTCGCGCGCTTAATTATCATTCCAAATGGAGGATCACTAACTGTGGCATTAAATTTTTTGGAATTGGTATTCCCCAAAATTTTAGCGAAGGGCTTGCCGTGCTTTCGAAAAAAGAGCACAAACTCGAATACGTGGCGAGTAGAAGAATTTCTGGAAGCGGAATACAAACTGAGATCTTTTCCTTTCATACAACTTCTGCGCGCTACATCGTGGTGACAAAAGTTACCGTCGATAAAAGACCGTTACTTGTTTTCAACATCCATGCGCATTTCGCTCTCATTCCCCACGAAGGGCTTGAGAAAAAGATCGATGAATTGATAGTTAAAGAAAATTTACCTCCAGAACGCAAAAAGGATATTTTGAGCGAGATAGAAATTGGATATCAAAAGACAGAAAACGAAATATTGCAATTGCTTTCATTTGTAAAGGAAATTACAATACGGCATAACCATCCATATATCATTGCGGGCGATTTTAATACAACAGACAAATCGCCAGCTTTCCGCACGCTAATACGCGATCTTAGCCTACTCGATGCGTTTGCGGTGAAAAACCCCACAAGTAAGGGCTATACATGGGATCCCCATACGAATAGTAATGCTCGACTTTACGATGGATCCCCCTATCGCGCCGATGGCAAAAGGTTACGAAAAGGGATTGCCTCACTTGAAGCAGAATTCGATCGAAGCGTTGCGCGGAGAATCGATTTCATTTTGCTTTCAAAGCACTTCACCGAACAGCACATCAAAAGCGCACGAATCGTTTTCAATGAAGCAAAAGACGGCATGTTGCCTTCAGATCATTATGGCGTTGAAGTAGTGATAACTGAAATTCCATGCGTTCATTCTGTTCATGGGGGCAATGCAAAATGAATTCCATCGACATTTGGAAAGAAAAGTACCCAAATAAATTTTTATCCCCGAAAGAAATCTTTTCGAATATCCGCCGTGGAGATCGAATCTTTCTTAGCACGGGTTGTGGAGAGCCGCAATATCTTTTACAATCGCTCGTTAACTACATTGAAGAAAACCCAAAGGCATTTGCGGAAGCAGAAGTGTTTCACATTTGGACAATGGGGGTTGCCCCTTATGCTGACGAACGATTCTCATACAATTTTCGCCACAATTCTTTTTTTATCAGCACCAGCAGCAGAAACGCAGTGAACCAAGGCATTGCCGATTATACTCCAATATTTCTTTCAAAATTACCTGAACTTTTTCGTCGCGGCAGAATTTTTCTCGACATCGCGCTTATTCAAACATCCGTGCCCGACAAAAACGGCTACGTTAGCTTAGGAATAAGCGTAGACATTACGAAAGCTGCAATCGAAAAGTCACGAGTGATTGTTGCTCAGATGAATCCACTCATGCCAAGAGTACATGGCGATACATTTATTCACCTTTCAAAGATAGATTATATTGTACCATACGAAGAACCCCTTCTGGAATTTAACCCGCCTGTTGAAGATGAAGCCGCAATGTTAATTGGCAATTACGTCGCAAAGATTGTGAGAGATGGTGACACGCTACAAATCGGCTACGGTAGCATGCCAAACGCAATTCTATCGCAGCTTAAAAACAAAAAGCACTTAGGAATTCATTCCGAGCTACTTACCGATGCGATGGTTGATCTTTTGCGCGATGGTGTTATTGATAATTCTATGAAAACAATCGATAGAGGGAAAACTGTTGCATCGTTTTGTATGGGCACTGCGCCCACATATAAATTCATCGACGATAATCCGACAATCGAATTTCGTACAATCGATTATACCAATCATCCGTCGATAATATCGCAAATTCATAATATGACCGCAATTAATGCTGCACTGCAAATTGATCTCACAGGCCAAGCAACAGCAGAGTCGATAGGAAATACATTTTACAGCGGCATAGGGGGAAGCGCTGATTTTATGCGCGCAACGACATTTGCCCCAGGGGGGAAAACCATTTTGGTGCTAAAATCAACTGCTCGCGATGATTCGATATCGCGCATTGTACCATTCTTGGAAAGCGGTACGGGAGTAACCTTAAACCGAGGTGACGTTCATTATGTCGTAACGGAATATGGAATTGCTTACCTGCATGGGAAAAATGTAAGAGAGCGCGCAATGGCATTAATCGCAATCGCACATCCTAAATTTCGACCATGGCTTATTGATGAAGCGAAGCGACATAATCTCATTTATCGAGATCAGGCATACATTCCTGGTAAAGCTGGCGAGTATCCTCGACATCTCGAATCTCGGCGAACTACTTCGAAAGGCATAACTCTCTATTTGCGCCCAGTAAAAATTAGCGATGAGCCACTTATTAAAGATTTTTTCTATTCTCTCTCCGACAAAAGCATGTATCGCAGATTTCTTTCCATGAGGTTTGATTTTCCACATCCTGCTCGCCAAGAATTTGTTGTGATCGATTATACCCGCGAGATGGTGCTTCTGGCATGCATTGAAGATGAGGAAACCGAATATCTTGTCGGTATTGGGCAATTTATAAAAGAAAAAGATAGCCATTATGCCGAACTTGCCTTTGCTGTTCGGGATAAATGGCAAAATAAGGGAATTGGGACAGAGCTGCTAAGCTATTTAACCTTACTTGGCAAAAGCGAAGGATTACATGGTTTTACCGCATACGTTTTGGCTGAAAATTCCCCAATGTTGCATTTGCTCGAAAAATCATTTCCAAATTTACAAAAACACATTGAAGAAGGGACGTATAATATCAGAATCGAATTCAATGAAGGAGCATAATACCTCAGGCGCGATTAACATATCGCACCTGAGGATATAATTGCGTAAAATAAATTTTTTATATGTGCACTCCTAAATCGAGAAACAATTTTACCGTCGCAGCAAAACCGTAATCCCGAGAATTTTGTAACCCCTTGGCAAATTCGTTTTGGAAATAGAGATTGCCGAAATTAAATCCCACAAAGAGACTTGCTGCCGCTTCGCCTTCGGTGAGCCGACGGTTAAGGGCGCTTGAGCTTTGTGTTGATGAATATTCAGCGCCTATACCGATAATGCCGCGATTGTTCACATTATAAAAAATTCCACCATGTCCTCCCCACATGTATTCATTTGTACCCGATGTTCTCGAAATCTCATAGACAGGATGAATTACCAAAATCACGTTGTTAATGTTGAAAATATTGGGAATCGAAAAAACGCTTACGGTACCGTCAGCTTCAACACCTGTATGGTGCTCGAGAATCAGATCGAGAAAATACATCCCTCCTCCAACATTGAGGGCATTGAACACTCCTCGTATGCTCCACGAATCGATGCCATTCTGAGATTCTTCACGCGTGCTTTCTACAGTACTCACCCCAAATTGAACCGAAAAACGATCTGCAAGGCCATAATAAAGGTTATAATTTGTAAAATACGAATCTTGGGAAGCGCTGCGCGCGTCATTGATAGAATACTCCCCTAGCACATCTGCTGCAACATATCCTGTTGGATATACCATTGACTTTTTGTGAATAAAAAGAAACGTATCAAAGCAAGGATATCCAAAACCTACAAAAGCAAATGTAAAAAGGACGCTAAAAATTAGAGTAGAGAAAAATTTTTTCATCTTTATCCTCCATACTTCATTTTAAAAATAATGTTTGAAGAGTTATCCCTTTCTAAAGCATCGCATTCAGTATATCGCCGTCTGTGAGCGATATAGTTATGCTGCGCACTTCATCAAACATGTAGAATTTTGCTAAGATAATAATACAAATAATATTATTATATTATTTTGTGTCAATAAAAATATTTTCGTAATATAAATAATAATAAATTTTCATAAAAATATATTAAAATATTCTATTTTATTAAAATTTTTATACATGAAAAGAATAATTTTTTTAAAATAATTTATTTTGTTTGAGGCAAAACTGAATGCTATCATGCTAGTTTAAAAACCATTGGCGCAAATAGCTATGGATACATAATTCTTCCATACCTCCGTTAAAAATCTGAGTTTCATTATACGGTTACTTGTTGTAAAAATAACTCAAACTGTTGCATGCATCAGAGGCAAAACTACACTATGTATATTGCATATCTATGAAATCATAATCCGTAATTATTCGGCATAAGCGTTTAGATGCGGTTCGCTCCATTTATTTATAAATATACATTTTTCGCAATATGTATTATAAATAATTAATAGTTGATTTTTTAACAAAACGATGCGTTGGGATTCTGGTGAATACGGTCGCAGCTTTGCAGTTGTGGCAGATGAAATTGGGAAAATCGCACAAGCTACTCCTATAAAAATTCGATTACCAAAAGGGTGATGTCGTCTTCTACTTGTGCACCCTGTGCATACTGAATAACATCGTTATAAATTTTTCGGGCAATTTCATTTTCTTCTACTTTTATTAGCGATTCAACAACCTGTTTTAACCGCTTGTGCCCATACATTTCGTGATTCGTATTCATTTGTTCGACAATCCCATCAGTAAAAAAAATTAAACGATCATTTGCTTCAAATTCGTATTCTGACTCTTCATACTGCGCTTCCTCTAAAAGCCCAAATCCAGGACCGCTATTCTCAATATGGAGAAAAGAATTCTGCGACATTTTCCAAAAAAGGGGATGATGATGGCCTGCTTTCGCAGTTGTTATTTTTCCCTTTGTAAAATCAATAAGGGCATAATAGCTTGTTGCGAAAAGCTTTCGTGAAAGTACTTTGCAAAAATGCTGATTTAACTTTGTCATAAGAAGTGCGGGTTTTCTTCCATATTCTTCTACGAGGATGGAAAATGCGCTTTTTAAAATACCTGTCGCGAGTGCAGCAGTGACACCATGTCCTTCGACATCTGCAATGATCACCGAAATGAGATCATCATCTAATTTTACGATATTCATAAAGTCGCCACCGACTTCAATGCAGGGATGATAAATGAATTCATGTCGAATACGAGGATGAATTTGGCGATTCTCTTCCATGATATCTGAGTTAATGAACACGCTTTGAATCTGCTGCGCCACTGAGAGGTCGCGATTTATTAGCTCGAGTTCTGCTGTTTTTTCGCGAAGAGTATGCTGCGAAAACGTAATGTTTGCCAACGCAGTGCGAAAGCGCGCAAATGTTTCCTTCAGGCAGTTTTTGTAAAACAATAATGCCAAATCGAGATTTTTGGCAAGGAGGACATCGAAATCTTTTTTGTCGAGTTGGAAGATTTCGCTTTCTTCAATGGCAGTCACGCTGGCAGAACGCGTGAGATTATCGATCAAAGAGAATTCGCCAAAATACGTTCCTCCTGCAAGCAAACTTATGAATATCTCATCCCCTTCCTCATCCGCCCTTGTTATTTTCACCGCGCCACTTTTGATGATATACATCGCTTCGCCTGGATCGCCCTCGCGAATAATTGTCTCTCCCGCGGTACATTTCATCGGTTTAAGAATTGGGGTAATCTCGTCCAGGAGATTCTCGTTCATCCCTTCAAAAATATTTATCCCCTTAAGTATTCTTTTCAGATCATGCGAATTCATATTTCCCCATTTGTAAAAAATATGTTGGCTCTTTAAGCAGATTGATAATTGTACAAATTGTAAAATTAATCAATCACAATTTTTTCCCCTTTTTCGGGAATGCAAATTTAAAAAAATGCCCTTTTGCTTTCGTACCTGTAAAGTCCTAAGAGCGGTAAAAAGTTAAAAATTTTTTTACCCCATAACGCACCATCGTACTGTGATTGACAAAAGGAGAATGCGTTGTAATGATATCGTGTATTTAATACGACACTGCCTCGAAATAATTACGTATGATTAATTTTTTCATTACCATATTATCATTAGCACTTTCACAACCAACACCACCTTTTGAACCACGCACACCGAATATAGAAGAGAAAATTTCTTCACCTGACCAACCATCAAACCCTACAAAATCATTTTCCCGAAAGTATCCCGCATACGTTATTTTTGCTAATGGTACCAAAATTCGCGGAGCTATTTTTCTAAATGTTGAAAAGATTTCGGCTTCCTGTCAATGCGGGAATGCGATACATAAATTTGAAGAAGAGATGGGTCGTATAAAATACATTGAATTCCATAATTGGCAATCACAACGATCCCCACATTACTTTTATCCCACAACTACCATTATCGCACTGAAAGACGGCTCACAATTTAGCTGTGCCCGTCTTTCCATTTTCGATCGATTCAAATTTGCTCGAAACGGCAAAACGATCTGGTGTTATACATTTTTCTATCAAAATACTTCTTCAAAGAAAGGGGGGAAAAATACTCAACCGAAAGATTCTCGAATCAATGCCACATCGCTTGCACCTCCCCTGCATCCCGCAACTGTGCAAAAAGTCGAATTTCTCATTGAAAAAGGTGACTCTCTTTTTGACATTATGCCTTTATTTTTCAAATGATTGCACATAGCCAATAAAATATCGTTATAAAAAATAGTTGATTTACAATGTAGCGGCACCTACACAATGCGAAACACAATGCATAAGGGGTATTCGATTTGAAAAAAAAATTGTTCGAACGAAATGCCACATACAAAAAATCGTTTCTCATCGACATGGACGGGGTGGTCATCAAAGGGCGTTCGGTAATTCCAGGTGCGGTAGAATTTGTGAATCGTTTAAAAAAGGGAAGATTTCCATTTTTGTTTCTCACCAACAACTCATACTACACACCATCAGAACTTCAGGAGAAAATGGCAAAAGTTGGAATTGATGTCACCGAAGACCACTTTTATACTTCCGCTATGGCAACAGCAAGCTTTTTGGAATATCAAAAACCTCGCTGCCGCGCATACGTTATTGGCGGCAAAGGCCTCATCGAAGAGCTTTTGAAAGCAGGCATCACAATTACAAACAACAAACCCGATTATGTCATCATCGGTGAAACGGATGAATACGATTATCGAAAAATAGTGGAGGCAACTTTCCTTATTCAGGAAGGTGCAAAATTTATTGCAACAAATCCCGATATTACAGGCCCTACCAAAAGAGGACCAGTGCCCGCATGCGGTGCGCTCGTTGCGCCAATTGAAAAGGTAACTGGCGTATCGCCCTACTTCCTTGGCAAACCAAATCCAGCTATGATGTACTGGGCACGCAAAAAACTGCGCGTTCATTCTGCTAACTGTTTTATGATTGGCGATAGAATGGATACAGATATTCTTGGAGGATTAGAAGCAGGGATGACGTGTTGCCTTGTGCTTTCAGGGGTAACTACTTTGAAAATGCTTCCTCGATTTCCATATCAACCTGATTATGTATTTGAAAGCGTTGCTGACATTGATCCAAAAACAATTCTTTCCCGACGAGAGAGGGTTGGGCGCTAATGGCATTTATTCATATTCCAAATTTTCCGGGTAAAATTTTTATACCTGACCAACATTTGCCACAAAAAAAATATCCCTGTAAAGACTGCTTTGCATGCCAATTTTGCGTTGATAACCGATGCGAAAAATGCCGATCTGGTTGTACGCCCGCGATTTTCCCTAATGCAATGCCATCGCAGACGCAATCCGATTAATTTTTTTCATTAACAACTCAAATTTATCGGGCCTAAGCGATTGCATCCCATCGCAAAGAGCGGTATCCGGTGTTGGATGAACCTCAATGAGGAGACCGTCAGCTCCTGCGGCCACCGCAGCAAGCGCAAGCGGTTCAATGAGTTTCCAATTGCCTGCTGCGTGGGAAGGATCAACAATAACCGGCAAATGCGTCTTCGATTTTAATACAGGGATGGCCGAAATGTCGAGTGTGTTTCGCGTTTCCGTTTCAAACGTTCGAATGCCTCGCTCACAGAGAATGACATTCATATTCCCTTCAGATAAAATGTACTCCGCAGCCATGAGAAATTCCTCAATGGTGTTCATCATTCCCCGTTTGAGAAGAATAGGTTTTCCCGTTTTGCCCACCTTTCTCAATAACGAAAAGTTCTGGCAATTACGAGTTCCAATTTGCAATATATCGGCATATTCGCATGCAATTGGAATATCTTCAGGATCTAATACCTCAGTAACAATCGCGAGCCCTTCGCGATCGGCAGCCTTTCGCATCATGCGCAATCCTTCAATACCAAGCCCATGAAATGCATACGGAGATGTACGGGGTTTGAATGCACCCCCTCGAAGAATTTGCGCCCCCGCATTTTTAACTGCCCGCGCTGCATCGTCGATCTGTTTCTGAGATTCAACGGAACAAGGACCTGCCATTACAACCAATGCACCACTGCCAATGCTCACGCCATTTGGTAATGTAATAACTGTGGGAGTATCCTTAATTATCTTACTCGCCAATACATATGGAACTTTTAGTTGCACATGCTGTACTGTGCGAGAAACCAACGATATGTTGGAGATATCGATGCAGTCATTCCCCATCAACGTAATTACTGGCCCTTTGCTGGTGGGCACGATATAAACCTTAAGCCCCAACGATTGAAAAACATGAATCTTGTGTTGGATTTCATCATTACCGCATGAATCGACCAGCACAACCATTGCATTCCTCCTTCGAGGTATTTGGCCGCTTGCTGGCGACCTTTCACCCCACAAGGAGCACAAAAAAGCCGCCAGCATAACGCTCGCGGCTTTTGGTTTCTCTCTCCACGCGCAAAAGCTACGAGCGTCGCTCGTAGTAAAAAAACCAAAAATAAAAATAGCTGTTGCGCACAGAGATCTTCATATTCGCCATTATTGATGCGTGTATCTTTTTAATTTTAAATCAATATCTGTCAAATATTTTTCTTTGTTGCAGCGATTTTTTTGTTGATTGAACGATGTTGTGAAAAAACTTGTAAATTAATTTGACACCAATCTGCAGTGTGCTTAAATGTATATAATTTTAAATTTGTATAATATTTGGGAAAATGAAATATGGCATATATACTAATCGAACGCGATCGGTGCAAAGGTTGCCAATTTTGTGTGGAATTTTGCCCACGAAATTTAATAAAAATTTCCTCATCATACAATAAACAGGGTTATTTCCCCGCGGAATTCGATATGAAAAATGAAGATCAATGTACCGGTTGCAAAACGTGTGCATTGATGTGTCCCGATATTGCGATTGAGGTATACAAATGAGCGAACGGATACTCACTAAAGGCAATATTGCTTTAGCCGAAGGAGCGCTCCAAGCGGGTTGTCGGTTTTTCTTCGCGTATCCCATTACTCCACAGAACGACATCCCTGAATATATGGCTCGCGAATTGCCCAAAAGAGGTGGGGTGTTTATCCCGGCGGAAAGCGAAATCGCTTCCATCAATATGGTAATGGGTGCTGCCGCATCGGGTAAACGCGCGATGACTTCCTCGTCTGGGCCAGGTATTTCCCTGATGCAGGAAGCACTCTCATACATGGCTGGTTCTGACATCCCATGTGTGGTTGCAAACATCATGCGAGTGGGCCCAGGTCTTGGAGGAATTGCACCATCGCAGGGAGATTACATGCAAGCTGTTCACGGTGGCGGTCATGGGGATTATCGGAACATCGTTCTTGCGCCAGCATCTGTGCAGGAAATGTTCGATCTGACAATCAAAGCGTTTGAACTTGCCGATCGCTACAGAAATCCCGCACTAATCATTGCTGATGCTATGATGGGACAAATACAAGAACCTTGCCGGCTTGTCCCCAAAGAACCCGTTGTTATCCCTGAAAAACCATGGGCGCTTACGGGTCGACGGGGGAGAAAGCCACAAATTCTCAAATCGCTCTATCTTGGGCCGGGCGAACAAGAACAGCATAATCTTTACATGAAGAAAAAATACGATACAATTCAGCAAAATGAAGTGATGTACGAGGCGCGCCTTCTGGACGATGCCGAAATCATGATCGTTGCATTTGGCACACCTTCGCGAATTGCAAAAACTGCGATCAAAATTGCACGAAGTGAGGGAATTCGCGCAGGCCTTTTGCGACCAATTACGCTTTTTCCTTTTCCATATGATGCGATTTATCACTATTCAGAAAAAATAAAAACAGTACTCGTAGTGGAAATGAATACTGGCCAAATGCTTTTCGATGTAAAAATCGCCGCACATAAAGATGCATCTGTGCATTTTTATGGACGACCAGGCGGGGGAATTCCTTACGCAGATGAAATCGCTCGCGAAATAAAAAAAGCCTTGAAGGAGGCATATGTTGCATGAATGCGATATTTAAACGCCCGCGCTGCCTTTCAGACCGCGAAACGCATTTCTGTCCGGGGTGTACGCATGGAACCGCACATCGACTCATTGCGGAAGTGATCGACGAACTGGACATTGCCGATGATGTCATAGGAATTCCTGGCGTTGGGTGCTGTGTATTTTTGTACAATTATTTTGCAATCGATGTGTTAGAAGCACCCCATGGGCGCGCACCCGCATGCGCAACAGGGATGAAACGCGCACAACCCGATAAAATTGTGTTTATCTATCAGGGGGATGGTGATTTAGCAGCAATTGGCACCTCAGAAGTTATCCACGCCGCAAATCGAGGCGAAAATGTATCTTTATTTTTTATTAATAATTCCGTCTATGGAATGACAGGCGGGCAAATGGCACCAACCACTCTCTTGGGACAGAAAACCACCACAACGCCATATGGTAGGGAATTCAACACTGAGGGGTACCCTATCCGAATGGCTGAACTTCTTGCAACATTAGAAGGCGTCGCATTCTCTGCCCGAGTGTCGCTTCATTCGCCAAAAAATGTTATTCAAGCAAAAAAGGCTGTTCGAAAGGCGTTTGAGATGCAGATCAACAAAATGGGCTTTTCAATGGTCGAGATGCTTTCCACATGCAATACAAACTGGAGAGTATCGCCCCTTGAAGCATTAAAAGTGATTGAAAATGAAATGATACCTTATTTCCCGCTTGGAGTATTTAAAGAGCGAACTGCAAAAGATTTTTTATGATGTTTTTAATAAAAGGCATCTGGAGTACCTATGTATTACGATACGATCATGGCAGGTTTTGGCGGCCAAGGCATTCAGACAATTAGCCTTCTTGTTGCGGTCGCTGCTATCAACAAAGGCCTTGAAGTAACCTATCTTCCTTCCTACGGAGTAGAAAAACGAGGAGGCCGTACCAATGTTATCATGGTTATTTCCGACGAAGAGATTGGCGCACCAATCATTAACCACCCCCAATGCGTCATTGCACTCGATTCAATTGCCCTTACATCATATCAAGAATCAATCATTGAAGGGGGAACGTTGCTATACAATTCAAGCCTCATTCAATGCGCACAGGTGACGCGAAAAGATATTACTGCTATTCCACTTGCATGCAACGAAGAAGCTCTCCACGTTGGAAATGCAAAACTTGCGAACATGGTCGCTCTGGGTGGCTACATTGCTCTCATTGATTTTGTTAATTTGAATGATATCATCTCCTCAATGGATGAAGTAATCCCAAATCACCTCAAAAAGCACATCCCTTCATATATAACTTCAATACAGCGTGGGATGGAAATAACTTCAGCGTTTTTGAAAAAAAATAATCCGATGAATACCCGTACGCCCGATTAATCGTTTATTTTTCGCAATTTAGTGCGAAATTATGCACTAATTCAGCATTGAACGAATGATGTGTTCAGGTTGTACACCGATGAGTTTTTTTTCTACTTTTCCATTGTTAAATATGATAATCGTCGGAATAGCCGAAACTCCATATTTCATGGCATAGGATGGATATTCGTCTACGTTTAATTTCGCAACAATTGCGGAAAGCGATGGATCATTTGCAATTTTCTCCAGAATAGGAATCTGCATTCGACATGGCCCACACCATGGCGCCCAAAAATCAACAACGACTTTTCTTTTCCCGTTTTCTACGATTGAATTGAAATTTTGTTCGTTGAGTTCAATTATACTTGACATACATCATTCCTCTCGATAATTAATTTTTTTATAATATACTTAAATACTTATTAATCGTCAATACCATTTTTTTGAAAACTTCCAAAAAAATCGCATGCGTCGGTGTTGCATTGGAGAGCAAAAGTGATACTTTAAAAAAATATTATTTTATATAAAATGCGGCAATGTGCAAAACACGATTCTAACTTTTATGATGTGCATTGTCAAAAAAATCGCAACGAAAAAAATTTTTTTATTCTCTTGACTTTATAAATCAAATTTATCAATCATGTCCTTGATTTTGCGTATGTCTTTTCATAACTTCAGCGCGACGTATAGAAAATTAAAGGATATTCAAATAACAAATTACAGTGAAATAAACTACATATAAAACTTTTAATTGGTGGAGATACAATAATGAGAGAAAAAAAATGGAAAGATTGCCCGTCTTGCAACTCAATTGGCACAATGAAATTAAAAAAGAATGCCAAGGAGACTTTTAACATTAAACGATATCAACCAATTACAATTACCGATTTAGAAGGTTACTTCTGCAGCAAATGTGGAAAAGGAATTTACACAATTAAAGCAAAAAAGAAAATAAAATCCATGCTTGCATTGGAAAAGGCAAAACAAGATAGCCAACGCGTTGTTGCAGCCGATCTGATGGATATTGGTTTTGTTGCAAAAAAACTCGGCGTTTCGATCCAGCGAGTATATCAAATGATGAACGAAGGCAAACTCGATTATGTCTTTGTAGGGAAAAATCGTTTCCCAATCAAAATCGACGATGCAACGCTCACCGAACTTAAAAAGAAAGTGCGAACGCGTAAGAAGTAAACCATATTGCAACATTGCTCCATATGAAAGAAAATTATTAAACAACACTTTCGGTGTAATGTTTTCTTTCCCAATCTCCAGCACAAACAAAATAAAATGCTTGGTAAACGTAGTTTTTACTTTACAAAACGCCTTCGCGCAAATATATTGGTAAAAGGCAAACGAAATCGATTAACACTTTTATCAGAAAACGCATAAACCTTATTATATCAGCAATTACATTGTCACATGAATACGTTGTTTGATTTATTTATCGAATTTCATGAGGATTTTGCAAACAAATACGATAAACAGGTCCTTTCAACTATCTTCTCAAGCCTCACCTCAACGCTTGAATCAACAAACGAAGAAGCAATACCGATTGATTTATTAATTAATAACGCAAAAGAAGATTTATCTAAAAAAAAACTTTCTGTTCTCGATCTTGAATTCATTGTGAAAAAAATGATGTCGTTTCTTACCTTATTTTACGAGTTGGAAGAAGACTCCTTTGAAAACCATAGAGAGATAGGAGAAAAAATTCTTTGGAAGATACTTGCACGGTACATAAAAGATCCAGAAAATTACATTTCCCCATTATACACAGATATTATTACTCATTTTGAAAAATCCAAAGCGATTTCCATCAACGAAATATCATTGAAACTCTGCCGCAAAAAGAAATACCGAGTTCTTTCCGAGGAAGCAATCTCATATTGCGTTGAAGGGCTTTTTGATTTTTTTGTCGCGAAAGGCAATATCGCAAGAAATTAAACGACGATCAATACCACAATTACCGAAAATATTCCATTATCCTTTTTCTCACTCGATTGAACTCATCGAGATGCGTCATCGCCAATACAGCGTTATAAACGGTGACGATAACCCCCATTGCAGCGTTTAAAAGCAAATGGAAATATCCCCCAAGTCTTTCATCGAGCCATGCTTTTGCTGTACTAAAATGTATTAACATGATGCTCGCAATAATAATCAACTCTGCTAAAATCCACTTTTCCATTGAAACCTTTTTTGTATACAGCGGAAGCGAATTGCGTACTATCATTAAAACCGCATCGCTAATATCGCGCTCATCTATTGGTGGCTCCAATGCCTTTACTTTAGCAAAACTCGCTTCTATTGATGCAATTTCGCGTTGACAGCCTTTGCAAAATAGCAAATGCAATCGCATCCTCGCAGAAAGTTTTTCCCCATTGTCGAGCAATAGATAGCGAACTATCATTTCATCGCATTTCATACATCACCTACATTTAATTCTTTTAAGGCATCCCGCAATACCTGCTTTGCACGAAATACATTTGATTTAACCGTATTGACAGGATAACCCGTAATCTTAGAAATTTCCACATAACTTAAATTGTAAAAAAAGTGCAAGTCAACACACACACGGTAATGTATAGGCAGCGAAGTTATTGCTTTGGAAAGTGCTATTCTCATCTCTTCTCTCTCATACCGCTCATCAGGCGAATCTCCTTCCCACATATGCTCAATCAAGCTTTCTGGTATTACTTTCCCTTTCGTTGAATTTATTCCATGGTTGTATGCAATTCGATAAATCCAAAAATAAAATTTTGATTTCCCTTTATAAGTCGAAAGACCTTCATACGCCCTTAAAAATACATCCTGGGCAAAATCCCATGCATCGTCTCGATTTCGGAAAAACATCATCCCCATATTCACAATTTTTCGCTGATACCGCCTCACAATTTCTGCAAAAGAATCAACATTTCCATTTAAGACTTCCTGCACTAATTCTTCATCTGAAAGCTCACATCTATCCATCGCGTTTGCTCATTTTTGTGTGTACAATACAAAAGGCAATTAACGCAATTCCTACAAAAAGGGGGATCAAACCACCTAAAAGCCCATAGCTTAATCCTTCCTTTAAGATAAAGAAAATGCTTAATCCTAATCCAACAAAGAAACTTAAAAAACCCAAAAAGAGAGAAAAGCTCCCAATATCGAATTTTTCAATAGGATGCCGATATATTCCTTTTTCGATCATTAGTATTTTCGCTTTGTATCCATAATACAAATAGAAAAAAATCACGATGCTCCCGCTCACGATTCCCACAATCGGAATTATGGTAATCATAATTTGGGCAATTGCCGATGGTACTTGATTCATCCCTCATCTCCTTTCACTACTCTGTAAAACTTATCATTTGACATGCTAAATTCGTTCCCACAAAATTTCTTTAACCATATCACACGCACAGCAAAGTCAATTCAAATTTCTTTGCTCATTCTTCACCTGGCAGCAATTCCGTTTTCGGAAAAGGTTTTGCGGTGAGCACTTTTTTCGCTGAACGGATTGCCTTGCGCAACATCATTTCATGCTCCTTTACTAATTTTTTCGTGATGTAGCGGAAATGATGCAGCATAATTGCCATGCGAACAGCTTCTGGAAATAGCGTAATTTTTTTTCTCAGCGCATACCACAAAAATCGCAAGTAGTGATGTCCATACGACGAGAATGTTTGTACCACAAATGAACACAAAAAAGCACGAATTTCTTGCCACCGCAAAGGGCGCTTCGCTCGAGAACGCTTTGGAACCTGCTCCATCAACACACGACACCGTTGAAAATAATTTTTTGGATCATAAATCGTTTTCAACACGCGTTTGTAGCCCTCTTGCAGTACATGCTTATCCATCACAGTGACAAAATTCGTCTCAAGATCGTGTGTGTTGTTGCCAGACGTTTCGCCAAGCAATCTTCCCTCTCTTTCAAGCCTACGGTAAAGCTGCGTGTTGGGAAGCGCAATCATGACTCCTACCATTGCCATGATGATGCCCGACTCTTGGATAAACTGAATTTGCAAATCGAAAATATTATCTGGATCGGTATCGAACCCGATGATAAAACCCGCGCTCACTTCAAGCCCTCGATTTTGTATAGCTCGCACGCTTTCCAGTAACCTTTTGCGCGTGTTTTGCGATTTTTGCGTTTTGTGAAGCGTTTCCTCAACAGGAGTTTCTATTCCAAGAAAAACCATATCAAACCCCGCTTCGATCATCTCATCCATCAACGCAGGATCATCAGCCAAATTGACACTTGCCTCTGTAAACAGCGAATACGGATACCCGCGTTCCTTTTGCCATTTCGCAAGGTGCGGCAAGAGTTTGCGCACTTCGGCTTTATTGCCAATAAAATTATCATCTACCACAAATAGCGAACCTCTAAATCCCGTATCGTACACCGCTTGAATTTCACGAATAAATTGTTCGGGAGTTTTTGTCCTCGGCTTTCTCCCAAAAAGCTCAATGATATCGCAAAATTCACAATTAAAGGGACATCCTCGCGAAAATTGCAACATCATTGAAAAATATTTCTCGATTTCCAGAAGATCAAAGCGAGGAATGGGTGTAAGTGTGATATCAGGTCGTTCTTCATCCTTGTAAATCGGTTTCGCACACCCGCTTTCAAAATCGCAGAAAAATTGTGGCAATATCCTTTCAGCTTCTCCCAAAATAAAATGATCCACTCCATGTATCGACATATATGATGAGGTAGGATATGGTCCACCAGCAACCACAATTTTGCCCATCGCTTTGGCACGCTGCACTACTTCTGCGAACGATTGCCTTTGCACGATCATCGCCGAAATGAAAATCATATCTGCCCACCGAATATCCTTTTCGGTCAATGCGCGCACATTCATATCAACAAGGCGAATATTATACTGCGGTGGAACCATTGCTGCAACTGTTATAAGCCCCAAAGGTGGAAATTGCGCCTTTTTCCCGGCAAAGCGAAGAGATTTTTTAAAACTCCAATACGTGGTCGGAACTGCGGGATATACCATTAGTATATTTTTCATTTTGTTTCCCCCTCTATTGTCAAATTATTAACTTTGCTCAATGTTTATTTTTATGAAAACTGGTTTAAGTAATAAAGACAAGAAATGTGTAGAAATAGTTGCAAAAAATTTTTTCGAGAATAAAAAAATTGAAAATTCCTAAAGGTTTACCAAATATTTATGTGAGTTCGTTTTGCTTCTCCATCGCTTTAAATTGCGTCGATTTGATACATTCTGTTTATTGGGAACAATAAAAAAATTAGGATTGTCGAGTAACAAACGCAATCATCGCGCTTCAAAAAGTAAATTGGTATGAGTTCACTTTATTGAGCAGAAAAGATAACTGAGAAAACGAACACATTTTATAGAGATATATTGTAAATAACCTCCTACTCGCAGACCATGATAAAAAATGGATTGACACTCACATCCCTTTTTCCATACGTACGAAGAAAGTTTAATTTTATAGGCGATTAAAAATATTTTATGGAAGATAACATAAAAATCATCGGCGAAAGTCTCTATCGATTCCAAGCAGCAGTGACAGAAAGCGGAATTTCTTTACAAGATTTCATTTGCGATAACTACATTAAAAAATGGATTTCCGACGAACTTTACCACGCGATGGCAATTCGCACCACATTTGTCAATTCCATACTCAATTTTCTTGAACACGAAGGGCTGTTTAATCTTGAAAAAGTAATGCTAAGCATCATCACCGACCCTTTAGCACATGATATTGAACATACCCCTTCAATCCCGTACAAAGGACACCTCTACCTTACAACGCACAGCATGATTTACAGCAAATTTTTAGCATGTGCAAATCCAAAAATAAAGGGGATATTTGTCGATTCTCCAAACATACGTCTTGAAATCGAAAGCCCCACAAAAGAACAGCGCGGAAAATATTTAATCGATTTCTCACAAATCGATGTAGAATTGAAACGAAACAGAGGCATCACGCTTGAGCAATATCTCAATGAACCAACTCGAGTGCGCGAAGTGCTGGAGGAAGATATAAAAATTATCAAAAATTTTTTTGAAAGAATGATAGTCCACGCATGTGAGCAAATAAACAAAAAAAATGCCGATAACTTAAAAGAATTGGGCGTTGTGCTCGAAGTTCCCTCAATACCGTTTCCAACATTCACGAAAGATTATTGCGTACAAAAATACGGTGCAAAAACTTACGAAGAAGGTGCAGGAACAGAAACACCTGCACAATTTTTCTGGATCACGGGCCTTTTGCGCGAAAACTACGATTTAGTGTATCCATACCTTTTGCCAGGAAACAAAAAGGTTGATCCAAAATCGATCAAATCCGAACACATATTCAATTATGATATTTGTGCAAAAAGCATCGATTACAAAACTTCGAAACAAACTCCAGCAAAAGAAATATTATCTGGAGCAATTCGGGAATGGCTTTTCGAACCAATTGTCGAACGCATCATCGACAATCGCGTGCTAACAACGCGCCCAATTTTCAAAAACGGAAATATCGAAAACATCGATGAGCTTGGTGGCTACGGGCCGTTCTTGCTTTTTGTGTCATTGAAAAAAGATGATGGTACCCCATATTTCCCCGATACAATGGGCGGTGGAATTGGCGTCGAAAGGACAATGTATGCAATCCTTCGCGGTGATAAAATTAAGCAAATTGACGATATTACATTTTTTGGGAAAAATCCCGATTCGCATCCTTTGTATCTGTACTGACACGACCGTAATATGAGTGCGCTATTGATTAAAGACATATTAGCTCTTCCTCCTGATGGGCGAGAAATCTGCACAAACGGATGGGTGCGTACAAAACGAGAATCCAAAAGCGTATGTTTCTTGGAAATCAGCGACGGTTCTACTATACACAATCTTCAAATTGTAATCGACCTTCCAAACAATCCACTTTCTAATGTCATTTCGACCATCTCTACTGGCGCCAGCATTCGAGTGAAAGGGAACCTCGTTCCATCCCAGGGTTCAGGACAGTCAAAGGAAATTGCGGCAAAGGATATTTTTATCTATGGCACTGCACCTGCTGATGAGTACCCTCTCCAAAAAAAACGCCATTCCTTTGAATTCCTTAGGGAAATTGCCCACCTTCGTCCACGAACCAATACGTTCGGTGCAATTGCGCGCGTACGAAGTTCAATGAGCTTTGCAATTCACACATTTTTTCAGGAACGCGGATTTGTATATGTCCATACTCCCATCATCACCGGCAGCGACTGCGAAGGTGCGGGGCAGATGTTTCAGGTTACCACTTTGCCGCTCGAAAACGTTCCAATGAAAGAAGGTACAGTTGACTACACTGAAGATTTTTTTGGTAAAAAAGCATCGCTTACGGTAAGTGGGCAACTCGAAGGTGAAACCTACGCACTGGCGTTAACTCGCATTTACACATTCGGTCCTACCTTCCGCGCAGAAAATTCAAATACTTCACGCCACTTAGCAGAATTCTGGATGGTTGAACCTGAAGTTGCATTTTGCGATATTATCGGCAACATGAATCTTGCCGAAGAATTCATAAAATACATCCTTACATGGCTTCTGGACAAATGCGCAGATGATATGAACTTTTTTAATTCCCGAATCGATAACAATCTCATCTTTACTCTTGAAAATATTATTAAAAATCGTTTCGAACGCATCACCTACACCGAAGCAATTTCCTTGCTAGAAAAATCCGGTGAAAATTTCGAATTTCCTCCAAAATGGGGGAACGATCTGCAATCCGAACACGAACGATATATCACCGAAAAAGCTTTTAAAAAACCGGTCATCATTACCGATTATCCAAAAGAAATCAAAGCTTTTTACATGAAGCTAAACGATGATGAGAAAACTGTGCGCGCAATGGATGTTTTAGTCCCACGCCTTGGCGAAATTATTGGCGGAAGCGAACGCGAAGCCGATTACGATAAATTAAAAAACAGAATGCTCGAACTTGGCCTCAACCCTGACGATTACTGGTGGTATTTAGATTTGCGCCGCTTTGGCACAGTACCGCATTCTGGGTTCGGTTTAGGATTTGAACGACTCATTCAGTTTGTAACGGGTATGCAAAATATTCGCGATGTTATTCCCTATCCCCGCTGTGTAAAAACGCTTGAGTTTTAGTTGTCCTCTATCCCTAACGCAATTATGGATTGACTTTTGGTTTAAATCGCTTGTATTTTGGATAAACGTGAACGATGAGCAGCAGAATCATGGAAGGTACAATTATTGCCAATCGGTATGAAATAATAAATCTAATCCACAAAGGGGGAATGGGAGAAGTATATTATGCGAAAGATCTTTCCTGCAATACATACATTGCGTTAAAACTCCTTAACAATAACAAAATCTCGAATCGGAAAGAAGATCTCATCCGATTTCGAATGGAAGCATCTATCGCAGCTACAATTGACCATCCAAATGTGATTAAAATCTTTGACTCCGGGATGACGACAATCGAAAATACCACTCGGTATTACATCGCAATGGAATATGTGGATGGCAAAAATCTTTTCGACATCATCTCTCCAGACCTCGCATTACCGATCGAAACCGCACTTTCCATAACCATCCAGCTTTGCAATGCGCTTGAAGCAACCCACGCAAAAAAGATTATCCACGGGGATATTAAACCCGATAACGTTCTCATTTGCAACGAGAAAGCGGTGCTGATCGATTTTGGCCTTGCGCGAATCAAAGAGTTTGATAGCGAAAACGAACTTTCTGCGGCAGGTTCTATTTTTTACCTCGCACCGGAGCAAATTCACGTCACACGTGGGACAATTGATGAGCGAAGCGATCTCTATTCTTTGGGAATTTTGCTTTACAGACTTGTAACTGGGAAATTACCTTTTACCGGAAAGGACATAAATACTATCATCCATCAACACATTGCGGTTAAACCAACGCCTCCTTCTCACTACAACAATGCGATCGCGCCATCGTTAGATTTGGTCATAATGAAGCTTCTCGAAAAAGAGCCGGAGCACCGCTACCAAACGGCACGAGGGCTTGTTGTTGATCTGCAAAAAATTCTTTCAGGAGCAAAGGAGATAACGCCGGGCCTTAATGACTCCCATAAAAAAATTCCATACAAAACAAAAATGGTAGGCCGCGAACGCGAACTTTCAATTTTAAAAAATGCATTCGATGATGCAAAAACGATGCGTGGTTCGATGTGGGTGATTGTCGGAGAATCAGGCCTTGGGAAAACACGCTTGATGGACGAATTTCGACGATTTGTCATTTCCTCGAAGGGCATCACAATTGCCGCAAAATGTTTTCCCGGTCACACAAAAATTCCCTACAGCGCGATACAAGAAGCGTTAGGAGATTATTATAGCTTTTTTATTACCCTTCCGCCAAAATCGCGCGAAAAAATCGCATCGATGGTATCTGCACAAATCGGCGAGTTGGGAGAAATCGTCTATAAAATAAATCCCCAAATGAAGGAGCTCCTTGGAAGTTGTCCACCCCTCGTGGAACTGCGCTCTAACAGAGAAAGCAAACGCTTTCACATGGTTGCGGCGGCGTTTTTAAATAGCCTCGCACGCGCAACGCATCCACTTGTCTTGCTCATCGACGATATTCAATGGCTCGATAACGGCAGCATCGATGTGCTCACCGAACTATTTCACCTTCTCAACAATTCCCCACTGGTAGTCGTCATGTCATTCCGCAAGGATGCACCCGAGATTAACACTTCTACCGAAAAAATTCTCGCTTTCGCACAAGAATGCGGTACTGCCATCACCATTTCCCCGTTGACGTTCCCATTGATGCGCGAGCTCGTTGCCAACATGTTACCATTTGTGCCTAACCAATTCGACGATTTATCAAAACTCATCCTGCAGGCAAGTAAGGGAAATCCCTTTCATGCGATCGAAATAATAAAAAACATTGTACGCGCAGATACCTTCTCACCAGTGAAAAATAACAATTATACCGAAACTTTACTCAACGCCATTGATCTCCCCGATTCAGTAATAGCTTCGATCATCAAACGCTTATCATTATTTAACGAAAGAGAAATGCTTTTGCTTTCTTTTGCAGCAGTTCTTGGGAAAAACATCGATACGTCACTCCTTTTTAGTTTAGCTTCAAAAGACCCACGCCTTCAGGAATATTCCGAAACAGAAATTATCAATATCATCGATAAAGCAAAAGATCTTTTCATTTTGGAGCAAAGCAGAAAGGATACAAAAACGCTGCAATTCGTCCACGACAGAATACTGGAATCGCTTTATTCGCGCATCAACGAAGACGAACGAAAATATCTTCATCGGATTATCATCGGCGCATTAGAAGAAAAGTTTACCAATTATATGCAAGATGAACTGCTCTTCGATTTAGCACATCATAGCGTAATGAGCGAGCAACCGGAAAAAATTATTCGATACGCGTTTCCTGCTGCCCTTAAAGCAAAAGAAAAATATGCAAACGACGTTGCAATCCGCTATTTTACTATTCTACTTTCCTGTCTATCCCAACATGCAACGCATTTGGAAATGAGCGATGCGCGAAATTTGAAAATCATGACCATCGAACACCTCGGCGAAGTATATCACACAATCGGCGAATACGATCGCGCCATTGAGCTTTTCAATTCAATTTTAGGATTGATTGACGATCCCCAAAAAAAAGCGCGCATTTACCAACAAATTAGCAGAGCATTTTTCAAAAAGGGCGATTGGCTTAATTGCGAACGGCATGGCCAAAAAGGGTTGCGTTTGCTTGGCGAAAAACTCCCCATACATGGCTCCCACGTAATTTTCAGCATCGTGCGCGAAATCATTTCAAGCATTCTTCAGCCCCTACGCGCAGTTTTTCCACAAACAAAAAACTCCGATGAACATTATTCCCAAATCATTCGCATCTATCTCGACTTAGGATGGTCATACATTTTAAGCGATATTCGCAAATATGTTCGCACTGTACTTCGAACCAAAAATTTAATAATCCGAAAAATTGGGAAGTCAAGCCAGCTTGGAATGTCATATGCGATATTGGGAAGCTTATGGATGTCGATTGGATTTTTTAAACTCGCTGAACGAAATTATGAAAAATCGTTGAAAATTTACGAGTTATTCCCCGACAACTGGGGCCGTGGCCAAACTCTTCAATGGCTTGGATATTCATTTGAGTGGAAGGCTGATTACAGTAAAAGCATTTCTTATTTTAAAAAAAGTTACGATATCTTTCGCTCCATCGGCGATGTCCGTGAAATGGGAATGTGCGTTGCGGGCTTGATACACAATTACACCTACCTCGCAGATTATTCGGCGGCAGAAAGTGCACTCGACGAATACCTCGATATCTCATCGAAAACTGGGGATGATTATGGCATCAGCGAGTCGTGGACATACAGAGCGCGATTTTACCTTGAAAAAGGTGAACTCGCGAAAGCAGAAGAATGCGCTCTGCATGCATTCAACCACAGTTTAGAGCGCAATGTGCTTTTTACCCACTGCAGGGCTTCAATTGAACTCGGTGCTGCATTGCTCGATAAAGGAGATGTCCCTCGCGCAATCCACTACCTCCAACATGCAAAAGACCTTTTTGATTCGAGCAATTTTCTTCGGCACTATACTGTTCATCTTTTCTATCACCTTGCTGAAGCAATGCTGTGTGCAATTGATGCAAACAAAAAAGACACTACACAAATTAAAGAAATTAAAAAAATAAAAAAGATCGTGCTCAAAGGGCTTAAGGAAAGCTTCCGTTGGCGCACTCATCGTCCTGGCGCATTGCGCATAGCCGGTTATTACTATGAAAAATTCGGAAAACCAACCATCGCAGAACGATTCTATATTGCATCAATCGATGAAGCGCGAAAAATTGGGCGTAAATACGAAGAAGCCCGCAGTACTGTTAATTATGCCGCAATGCTCTTACGAGAAGGAAAAGACAAAAAAGGCTTAAAACTTTTACACGATGCGCTCGCAATTGCTTTTCAAATTTCTGCAGAACACATCAAAAAAAATATCATAGTGTTACTCGGTTTCGAAAAAATCGAAGAAAATCTCATATCACCGCTTGCGCGGTCACTGAGTCGAGAAAAACTCTCAGCGGCAATCCAGTTATGTGATGAAATTACATCAACCGTAAACTCTGAATCTTTTCTCGAATGCCTTTTAGATAACTCCCTTCGAATTGCGGGCGCACAACGCGCACTTATTTTCATTGTCGATAGAGAAACCAATTTCCCCGTGTTGCGAGCCTCAAAAACAATTGGAGGAAGCGAATTTCCTGAGTACTCGAGAAATATTGTCGAAAGCGTTATACAAAACGGCAAAAGCATCGTTATACACAGCGCGTGTGAAGATAGCACGTTACAGCATCACAAAAGCGTTTTGCTTGCAAATCTGCGTTCGATTATGTGCGTCCCAATAATGAATAACGGTTCACCGATTGGAGCATTTTATCTGGACAATCCACTCACCGCAGGAATATTTAATGAAAACGAAGCACGACTCCTTGAAGTGCTTCTCGCACGCGCAGCGAAAACTATAGAAGCGCTTTTTACGATCCCTACTAAAAACGATTCCGAGTCGGCACTTAAGTCAATACCCGATGAAAAAATTTCTTTAATACTGCAATACATCCACCAACACTCTGCTGAAGATATTACCAGGGAGAACTTAGCAAAAAAATTCAACTTAAATGCTGATTATTTAGGAAAAATCTTTAAAGCAGCGACGGGGAAAAAAATAGGGGAGTATATTAACGAACTTCGCATAACGCAAGCGGCAGAAAAACTCAAACACACAGATGCACTGATAATCGACATTGCCTATTCTTCAGGATTTGAAAGCCTGCGCACATTCAACAGAGCATTTAAACATCAAATGGGAATGAGCCCAAAAGAATATCGAGAAAAATATACATCAAAAAAGTAAAGTATTTACTACCTCGATTATTACAAATTAAGTTCTTCGCTATCGTTTGTACGACAACGTGCCCACGCTTTTACTTTCACCTTTTTTGTTTTCTCTTTTTCCCACTTTTTACTTTTTCTTCATCCCACTTTTTTTCACTGGCAACTTCTTCAGTAGGCAATTGAGGTTTGCTCATCTCTCTTGCAAACTCTTGGTGAACAATTTCGCTTATTCCCGACGGATTATATATCTGCGGGCTAATGCGAATGTGAAAACTTTCCAGTAATTTTGCAAAAATCGACTTAATATCTTCTGCAACATGGTAAAATGCAGGAACAAGCAAAAGCGTAATAACCGTTGCGAAAATCAAGCCATATCCAAAGGAAAGCGCGAGCGGTTTTATCATATAATCCTCTCCTCCCCATCCATATATCGAAGGGAAAAGCCCAAGAACCGTCGTTCCCGCAGTAAGCAAAATTGGACGCACTCGTATAACCCCAGCTTCAACTAATGCCTCCCGAAGCGGCAATCCCGTTTCGCGCATATTGTGAATGAATTGTACCAATACGAGAGTGTTGCTCACAATAACTCCTGAAAGGCTAAAAAATCCCAACGTGCTCATAAACGAAGTGTTTTGACCATGAATGCCAAGCGCAAAAATTACACCAACCTGTGCAAATGGAATTGCAGCCATTACCACAAGCGGCACAATTGTAGAATTAAAAAATACTGCGATGATGATATAAATGACAAGTAATGCAAATAAAAAGAGAGTGCTTAATTCTTCCATGCGCTTTTTCGTCTCTTCTTGCTCACCGCCATACGAAACGAAATATCCAGGATAGCGCGATTCGATATCGGCAAATTTTGCCATAAGTTTTTTGTTTACTTCCATTGAGGTGACTTTTTTCAAATCGACATTTGCCTGTACCTGGGCGATTCGTTTGTAATTCAATCTGTTGATTTGTGAAAAACCTGATTTTTCGATTGCTTTTGCAACCATCGAAAGGGGAACCAGACCTCCGCGCTGATTGGCAACCATCACTTCATCGAGGCTTTGCCTTTTTTTGCGTGCTGATTCCGGAAAGCGTACCCGCAAGTTCACTCGTTCCTCATCGCGCGTAATGAACGTCGCAACGGCACCGCTGAAGCTCGCGTTGATTGCTTGTGCAACATCGAAGACCGATATACCACTTCTCGCTGCAAGCACTTCGTCTACCTCAAATCGATATTCTTTTTTGCCTTCTTCGATATCAAGGCGAATATCGTACACTCCTGGAATCGTTTTCAAATACGAAATGTATTCCCCTGCTATCGTATGTAACATTGAAAAATCTTTTCCGCGAATTTCCACATTCACCGGCATGCCCACAGGTGGTCCTTTGCGTTCCACAAAATATTCCACCATCATATCGCGCCGTATAACATTTTCCCGTTGCGCCTGTTCGATTTTGTTTCGAAGTTCGAATGCAATATCATCAGCGCTTCTTTTTCGTTTACTCGCTGATGTCAAATTCACGCGAATAGTCGATTTATATGTTGCCTCACCCGGCACAGGATCGAGTGCATTGGTAACCCTTTTGCCAACTGTGCTGTGATAATTGTCAAGTTCAGATTTCGGGAGCTCTGCGATAATCTTCTCGATTTTCTGAATTTCCCGTAGATTTGCCCACAGATTCGTCTCCTGCGGCAAGGTGGTGCGAATGGTTATCTGCTCTTCGCCACCGGGTGGAGTAAATACAAATCCAAGACGTTTTGCATAAATTTGGGATATTACAAAAAGAATGATTAAGATAAAAATCGTCACATATCGATGCCGCAACGACCAATTAAGAAACATTTTGTATGCACGTTGAAATTTACCAAAAAGCCCACGTTCAAAATATGGGTCTTCTTTTTTTTGATCATCATTGCAAGCCAGGGTTCCCGTTTCCTTCGAAAAAAAATTCAAAAGCGCCGGCATCACAAACATCGCGATGAGCCACGATGCAAAAAGGCATACAGTCAGAACTACTGGAATGCCAAAAATAAATTTCCCCATAAGTCCCGATAACAAAAGCAGCGGGGAAAAAGCTGCTGAGAGGCACAAAAGAGTTACAGTTACTGGCCAAAAAACTTCAGTAACGCCGCGCACGATTGCGTCCCGCTTTGTGCAACCCGATTCGAGATAACGATGCGTGTTTTCGCTCACGACTATCCCAAAATCGACAATCATCCCCAGCACCATCACCATTGCAAAAAGGCTTATTACGTTGAAAGAAATCCCAAGCCTGTTCATCATCATGATGGCAATCATAAAAATGGCTGGAATACAAGAAATGACCAATAGCGCCATGCGCCATCCCATAAGGAGGAACATTATAAGGCCGAGCAAAATAAAACCTAATGTCGCATTTGTCGTCACCCGCTGAATGCTTTCGCGGGTAAAGCGGCTCATATCGTTAAACGGTGCGAGAATCACTTCTGCGCCGTTGGAAGGGCGAAACTTCAAAAGTTCTTTTTTTATACGGTCAACAAGGCGAATGTCATCGGAATCGGATTGGCGCCAAACACGAAGAATTACTGCCTGTTTCCCATTAAACCGCTCTATCACGCGAGGCTCTTCGTAGGTATCGCTCACGCGAGCGATGTCGCGAATGCGCGTCACATAACCAGTATCGTTTGACATGATCACAGTATTTCGAATCTCCTCCGCATTTCGATATTGCCCCTTTGTGCGCAAGATATATTCTGTATCTTGTATTCGAAGTGCACCGCCGGGCAAATCGACGTTTCTATTTCTAAGTGCATTGATGACGGTATTCATCCCAATGCGATATTGTTGCAGCGCAATTGGATCTACTTCAATGAGAAATTCTTGATGCTCCAATCCAAACGGTTCAACTTCTGCCACACCCTCAATGTCGTACAAAAATTCTTCTAAATCGTCTGCCGCTTCGCGCACGTCGGCATATGTGATGGTATCGCTTTTCCCATACACCGCAATATCGATTGATGGCATTGTGTCTGTTGTAATTTCTTCCACCACGGGCTTTTGGGCACCTGCCGGCAGATTTTCCACAAGTTCAACTGCATCGCGAATATCATCCACTGCTTTCTTTTTTGCAGATTTCGATAAACTATCTTGCAAATAAACTACTATTACCGAAACGCTTTCGATATTGTAACTTCGCACTTTATCGATTCCAGAGACGGAACGAAGTTTTTTTTCAATCGGCACTGTGATGAGCTGTTCGAGATCATCAGGAGAACCACCAGGATACACAGTTCGAATCGACACCATATCAAAATTGACCTCAGGAAATGCTTCCCTGTTCATCTTTTTTGCAACGACATAACCGCTCAAAAGAATAAGCAACAACACCAGACCAATGAACAGCTTTTGATTCATTAAAAATTCAACAATTCGTTTCATAGATAACCTCTATATCACACTGCGTTATGATAGGGATTTTCCTTTTGCTTATTTTGGGATGTATTTATTGACATCGATCTTGTATTTTTCAAAAAGTTCATTCTTCGCAATATCAAACTGCAGTAGCGAAATATTAAACGCTACTAATGCTTCAAGCTCTCGTTGTCGAGTTGCCACCATCGCATCGAGGCCATTTTTTACAACCGCTGCAGTAAAGCGACCCTTGCGAAGGTTTGCGAGCAATCGCGCATAGTATATTTCAGACTGTTTTCGGGCTTCCTGCGCTTTTCGGTATAATTCGTGATATGTCCGAATCCGTTCATATTTTGAGACCACATCGTCGCGCACCACCCGCTTATACTTTTCTAACTGAAGTTTTGCCTTCTCAAGCTTAAATCGTGCATCTCGTTCATTTGTTTGTTGTTCCACATCATGCAAAGGATATGTCATGCGAAGTTTCGCTTCTAATCCCGGATTGGTCGCCGATGACGTTTCGCCATAAGCATCGGGAAAATCCTTCTTCTGTCCCATCGAAGAAACAGTAACCTCGGCCGTTAAAGAAGGCAGTGCCTGATTTCGATATAGTTCCAATTCCAGCTCTGCATTTTCAACCGCACGCAGGGCATTTTTATAATCCGCCCTTTTTTCGTATGCTGCCTTTAATGATTGCGCAATATCGTAATTTGGTAGTTTATCCGCAAGGAGAGCGCTCCCCGTAAGAGTGACATTTTCGTCGAGATTAAGAGTGCTTAAAAGATTGCGCATTGCATCTTTATACTTTTGCTTTGCATTTGCGAGCGTCGCTTCAGCTCCAGCAACCAGGGTATTGTAATAATTCAAATCAAAAGGTTCAGCCAGCCCCAATCGCACATTATCCGCGATGATGTTGCGAACTTTCTTTGTCTCTTTTAACTGCAGCTCCGCATTATGCACTTCGGAATTGGCGATTACCATATTCCAGTAATCCACAACAATTCCCACAACAAGGCCCGAAAGCTGATAGATAATCGATTCTTTTTGCATCTCGGCAACGTTTTTTAGAATCTGTGACTGACGGCGATCGTTATATCCGAATGAATTTTTCAAAAGCTCCTGTTTAAGGCTTGCAAACAACACAGGCCTGTGATACTGTGGATCGCCTAATTTAAACGATCCCATTGGTCCCATTTTTATTTCTTTTAATACGCTGTCGTTGTATTCGTGGCTTATCCCTGCAGATATCGAAGTACCTGTTTCGAAATTTTGAAAAATTGAAGCAGACGCAGTGAGTCTCCGTTCTTTTTCGGGAGCAGTGATGCCCATTGCTTCGGGATATTCTTGGTATTTCCCCCCACCTTCAATATTGAGAAAGGGGGAATATTTGTTGCGGAATTTTCGATATGCTGAATCTGCCATCGCGACATCGTATGCACCGGACAGCGTGTCGCGATTTTGTTCCAACACTAGTTCAATTGCCTTTCCCAGCGTTACTTTCATCGAACCGATGAAAAAGGCTGGTTCATCAGCAATTTCAATCCCAATCTTTTCAATTTTTTCATCTAATGCACCCTCTTGCGCAAACAACTGATCCACATGCGCAACGATAACTACAAGAAGACCTATTACGAATGCTTTTCTCATGTCCAACCTCCATGGCCAAAACACTTTTAGTAGGTACATTTTACGAAGAACGAGACATCATTTCAGCTACCTTTTCAAATGCAACAGCAAAATATCCCTGTGAAATGTTATAGACAACTTTCTCAATAATTTCATCGACAAACCCTTTTATGTTGGACGGTATGTTTGGTATTTGCGCCTCTTTCGTTTTCCCTAACGATTTAAACGCAACATGCAGACAAAAATGCACTATTTCTTCATCCGTACAATTCCCATATAATTCGCGATACATCTCTTTATCCCCAAAAATTTCTCTCTCCATTACATACAATCCCATAAATGAAAGCAGAAACATGACAAATAAACGCACATTGGTAATTTCAAATTCCCCTTCCCGTATGCCCTCATCGATGATGGATTCGATTGCCTTCAGCTGCGGAAGTCGCAGTTCGCGCAATGCCTCCGTGCAAAAGCGCCCTCCCTCAAGGATATCCCAAAAAACTATTCGAATAAGATCTTTGTCGCTCATTTTCAAATGAATTTTAATAAGATAATAAATGATGATATACAATCGCTGAGAAGGTCTGAGGCTCACTGGTGGGAAAACGACCAAAAAATCATTCCGCTGACCGATGCCAAAAAACCGTCGATGCACCTGGCGATACAATTCTTCTTTGGAAGAAAAGTAATAGTGCACGAGCGCTTTATTTACTCCTGCTCTTCGGGCGATAGCATCTAATTTCGTGCCTGCAAAGCCATTCGCAGCGAATTCGCACTTTGCCGCTTGAAGAATCCTTTCGCGCGTTTTTTCTTTCCCTTCGCTCTCGCTCATTGGATATATAAAAATTAACTCAAAATTTAATTTTATTAAAATAAAGATAAAATATTTTGTACAAGGCGTCAATAAAAAAACTCTGAAATAAAAAAATTTTCTTGCAATCGAACGAGCGCAGGCTATTTCGATAGCGTGAACCAGCGATTTACTATCACTATGAACTCATGAAAATTAATCATGCATCGCTTCGGCTCTCATCGCTTGTGATCGATTGTGCGCTAATCCTTGCACTGTGGGCATTTCTGCGCTTTTTGTACAGTCACGATTTTTCCCGTAACCTCCCTTTCTTTCATTGGCCTTTCCTTATCCTGGCGAGCGCAAGTTTCGTGATTCCTTTTTTCAGCAGTAAGATATATGCGGTCTTATGGACGCATTCGTACCTGAAAGATACTTATCGCCTCATCATCGCGTGTGCTGTGGGAACCGTGCTATTTTTGCTTGCGAATCATTTCTCCGCGCTTCGCTTTCCCGTTTCATTTGCATTGCTCTATGCAATTCTTTTCGCGCTGTGCGCCATAGGTTGGCGCATCGCTATCCGCGATTTTTTCGCGCGTCATAAAAAAAACAATGCCAATGAAGGTTTTTTCACCATTGGGGAGTTGCCCAAAGAACATAAAATACTTATCGTCGGTGCAGGAGAAGCAGGTCGGCTTGTTCTTTCAGAATTCTATCGCAAAGCAATCGATCATCACATTGTCGGATTTATTGACGATGACACCACAAAAGTCGGGATGATCATCAATGGGAAAAAGGTGTTTGCGACAACCGAAAAAATTGGTACGATTATCAAAGCGTATGGGATAAGCGAAATAATCCTTGCATTTCCCTCCGCTCCCAAAAAGGAGATAGCGCGCGTTGTGCATCTCATACGGAAATCATCCCCTGCATTGCCCATAAAAATTTTACCTTCCCACACAAAGCTTTTTGAAAATCCTCTCACCCCTGATATACGAGAAATCGGCATCGCAGACTTGCTCGATCGCGAAGAAACACAACTCGACACGTCATCAATAGAAGAGATGCTTGCAGGGAAAAAGGTTCTCATCACTGGCGCCGGCGGAAGCATAGGTTCGGAAATATGCAAGCAACTGCTAAAATTTCCTATTACATCTCTTGTTGCCATTGGGAAAGGCGAACATTCAATTTATCAACTCGCACGAGCGCTTTTCGAATATCAAGACTTTTTACAGGAAAAACGAGATATTGCCTTTCGGATTGTAGACATTCGAAATCGAGAAATGATTCAACAAATCTTTTTCGAATTTTCTCCTCACATCGTTTTTCACGCCGCAGCTCACAAACATGTTCCACTTTTAGAATTTAACGAAACGGAAGCAATTCTTAACAACATCCTCGGAACAAAAATCCTCATCGAAGAAGCAAAAAAAGCAAATGTGGAACGCTTCGTATTCGTTTCGACCGACAAAGCTGTTCGCCCACGAAGCATCATGGGAGCAACAAAGCGCGCAGCGGAAATCATTATTCAAAGCCACGCGCGCGAAGGATTTAATGCATCCATCGTTCGATTTGGAAACGTTATTGGAAGTCGCGGTTCTGTAATTCCCCTGTTTCGCGAACAGATTGAACGTGGAGGGCCTGTGACCGTTACACATCCAGAGATTACCCGCTTTTTTATGTCTATCCCCGAAGCAGCACTTTTAGTGCTCAATGCCGCAGCCTATGCGAAAGGCGGTGAAATTTTTGTTTTAGAAATGGGAAGACAATATCGCGTCATGGAAATTGCTGAAAATCTTATCCGCCTCTACGGACTACAGCCGCATAAGGACATCGAGATTAAAATTACTGGGCTGCGACCCGGCGAAAAGATGAATGAGGAACTTTCACATGATGGAACACTACAACCAACAAAAAATCCAAAAATATATTATGCAAAAAGCGATTTCCCATCCGAGGATCGAATACACCAATTTTTTCAAGAAATTATTTCCATTCACTCCAAAAGTCCCCTTGAAATTCGACAAATGTTGAAAGATTTAATACCCGAGTACGAATACGATTGTGAAGAAATACTCAAGCGAAATGCGCGCAGGGTTGTTATATAAAAACGGCGAGCAGAAATGCTCGCCGTTTATTTGCTAATCCCACATGGATAATCCGCGCTCTATTCAAGCGGTGCACCTGTAAAGCAGGGGTCCGATGCTTTGAGAACTGCCGTTTCGCCAAAAAGAATGGCATCGATTTTCCCAAAATATTTTGGAAACTCGGCGCCGAGGAAAAATTGCGACGACAGCACGCGCCCATTGTAGTATGCTGCTTCCGCATTTTCAGCTAAAAGCGCATCGAGCTCTGCTCCTTTCTTATCGCCGACAAGTTCTTTGCGTTTTGGTGTCGTGATGACAAGGCTCCACAAATGCACCCATGCCATCGACATCATAAACATCGCTTGCTGCAAAGGCGTTGCGTTCATAAACAGATGCAAAAATTTCCCCTCGGCCATTTGCTTTTTCATCATTTCAATAACCTCATCGAGCTTTGCCATTCCTTTTTCCACAAGATCGACATATTTGTCTTCAACAACGCCGCGCGCTGCCTTAACTGTATTTGCTACGCGCTTGCGCCATACCTGGTAATTGTACTGCTCGGGATTCATGAGAATTTTTCGCATTGTTAAATCCATCGATTGGATCCCGTTGGTGCCTTCATAAATTTGCGTAATCTTCGCATCCCTCATGAACTGCTCGACTGGATAATCGGAACAATAGCCATATCCACCATAGCACTGAATGGCTTCAGAAGTTACTAATACTGCAGTATCGGTATTGCCCGCTTTGCAAATCGGAATAAGAACTTCTGCAAGCGCATTCGCTTCTTTCGCTTCTTCGCCTTCTGCAACATGCGAAAGATTTAAATTATGCGCAAGATAGTAAACAAGTATTCTCATTCCCTCTACATAACTCTTCATCCACAAAAGCATGCGTTTTACATCGGGATGCTGAGAAATCGTCACCGAAGGCGCTTCGGGATTAAGCATTTGAGTCACATGCACACCCTGCTTTCGATTTTTGGTATACGTCACTGCATGCATGTACGCAGTGCTTGAGAGCGCAAGCCCTTGCAATCCCACTCCGAGGCGCGCTTCGTTCATCATCTGGAACATGATCTTCATCCCTTTGCGCTCTTCGCCCAAAAGATATCCAATGCAATTGCCATTATCGCCAAAACTCAACGTGCAGGTTGCAGAACCCTTAATGCCCATTTTATGCTCTATCCCTGCACATATCACATCGTTGAATTCACCAAGCGAACCATCTGGGTTGACGCGATATTTTGGAACAATAAAAATCGAGATCCCTTTTGTTCCCTTTGGATCGCCCTCGATGCGCGCAAGAACGGGATGAATCATGTTTTCATAGTAATCGTTGTCTCCCGAAGAGATGAATATTTTTTGTCCGGTAATTTTATATGTGCCATCAGGCAATTTCACTGCTTTTGTTTTGAGCGCCCCAACATCCGAACCAGCTTCCGGTTCAGTCAAGCACATTGTTCCTCCCCATTTCCCTGTCTGCATATTCGGAATAAACAACTTCTTCTGCTCTTCCGTACCAAAATTTTCAATTAAAAGCATTGCACCGTGGGAAAGACCGGGATACATCAACATTGCCATGCAGCCAGCAGAAAATATTTCATTGCACGCAATGCCAACTGCATATGGCATTCCCATCCCGCCTTTTTCAACGGGATCTATTACGTTTAAAAATCCTGCTTCGTGAAATGCGTCTAACGCTGGTTTGTAAACAGAAGGAATTTTTACTTTTTTTGTTGCAGGATCGTAGCTGCATCCTTCCTTATCGCCCGCAGCATTTGCTGGATATACCTGCTCGATTGCAATTTTTTCCGCCAAATCGTAGGTCGATTCCATCGTATCGCGATCGTAATCGGCATACTGTGGAAATTTTTGACCCATTTTATCGACTTCGAGTAATTCGAATAACACAAATTTTGCATCGCGCACATCCACCAAAGGATTAAGAGCCATAAAGACCTCCTTTAAAAATATAAAATTTGCTTCAGAAATATTTACCGTACTTCTACAGGCATCTTCCCGCGTGTTAACTATTCATAATTACAAACTAAGAGCACCCATTTTTCTGTCAACGAGGTTTTATTGCTTTTTTAACAATTTAACCAAATTATTAGTGAATTCTCAAAATCCTTCCCATGGAATTGCATCACTGTATCCCATTATATTATAAGCTCGAACGTTTTAAAAAACATACATAAGAAATACATTAACAACTAAATTACTCGAAAACTTGGATACAATTTAAGAATGTATTGTAAATAATGCGTTTCTGTTTTTTTAATAAATTTTTCTATAATTTTCTTGCCAGCCAAAACCTGCCAATCACAGTGGCAATTGGCATAAGGAGTTTTTTATGTTTACCGATATCGCGCATACAATACGCGCTCTCGAAAATCAAAAATACATCTGTTCACCAGAAATTGCCACCACGATTTTCTTAGCGATGAAAATGGAAAAACCAGTCCTGGTTGAAGGTCCTGCAGGGGTTGGGAAAACCGATCTTGGAAAATGCATTGCTTCCGCATTAAATATGGATCTCATTCGCCTGCAATGTTATGAAGGCTTAGACGAAGCAAAAGCGCTCTATGAATGGGAATATGCAAAACAGCTACTTTATACCCAAATTCTTAAGGACAGGCTTTCGGCAATATTAGAAAATGAAAAAACGCTTTCCGATGCAGTAAATCGATTATCCAGCGAAGAAGATGTATTTTTTTCGGAACGCTTTTTAATCCCCCGTCCAATTCTTCAGGCAATTACAAACAAAAAACCAACATTGCTCCTCATCGACGAAATCGACAAATCGGATTCAGAATTTGAGGCTTTTCTTTTAGAAGTGCTTTCCGACTTTCAAGTCTCTATCCCAGAGATTGGAACAATTAAAGCTGAACGAAAACCCTTTGTGCTGCTTACTTCCAACAACGCGCGGGAAATGTCCGATGCCCTAAAACGCAGGTGCTTGCATCTTTACATAAACTTCCCTTCCAGAGAACTCGAGGAAAGAATTGTAGCGCTAAAAGTCCCTGAATGCAGTAGCGATTTAATCCGCCAGCTTGTAAAAGCAGTGCACAAAATAAGAGAATTGCCAATGAAAAAAGAACCAAGCATTAGTGAGACTCTTGATTGGGCAAAAGCATTAGCACTTTTGGGATGCGAAGTGTTGAAAGAAGATGTCGCAATCAGCACGCTCAACTTTCTTTTAAAATACGAAAAGGACATTGAACTTGTGAAAAAAAACCGAAAAGAGATTTTTGTACACTAAAACGGAAATTTGCAAATTAATCATGTTTCGCGCACACGATAAAGAACGAGCAATAACAAATACCTTTATAGAGTTTGTTCACATTCTCAAAGATGCCGGTGTAACAATTTCCACTGTTGAATTAATCGACATGTTCGAGGCGTTGCGACACATAAACCCGTACGAGAAAGAGATTTTCCGTCAGGCATTGTGCACTACTCTCATAAAAGATTATACGGATATCCCTATCTTTGAAAAGTGCTTCGCAGAATTTTTCGAAAAGAAGAGCGCTCAAAAAGGGTTTGATTTCGAAATTTTCTTACACGATGCCCATAACGTTTCATCGCTAACGCAACATCCTCTTTTTAATGAGGAATACTCACAAGAGATATTCGATTCGATCGATTCGATTATTGATGCAGCGTTTCGCAATTATCCCGACAAAACCCCACAAGACATCATAAAACTTCTGTTAGAAGATCTCGAAAGCGAGTCAGGGGCTATTGGACAGTTCATTTTCAACGCCAGATCGAGAAGCCGCGAAGGAACTATTGGAAATGCCGATATCGCTGAACAGGAAGGAGAACAAGGATTCATAAAAGATCTAATTCGCGAAAGGATACAACGCCGAGTTTTTGAACGCTCAACAGGTCGTATTATTCAAAAGCGAGAAGAATACCTTTTAAACCGCTACATATATAGGCTTACTCCTCAAGAAGTAAAAGAAATGCGCGATCTCATTAAGCGCTTTGGGCAAAAACTGAAAAATAGAATTTCTCTCCGCAAAAAGAAAGTAAAGCACGGAGGAATTGATGTAAAGCGCACGCTCCGTAAAAATTTGCAATACGGTGGAACCCCATTTAAAATTCTGTTCAAAGATAAAAAAATCGATCGCCCACAACTCGTAGTGCTGTGCGATATCTCAAGCTCTGTTAGCCAATACTCTCGATTTATGCTGTTGCTCACCTATACCTTGCAAAGCCTTTTTTCGAAAGTGCGCAGTTTTGCGTTTATAAGCAATATGGTCGAAATCACGCACCTTTTCCGAGAAATGGACCCCGAAAGAGCGCTTAATTCAATTTTTGAAGATACCAATTTTACTTATGGGTGGGGGAGCAATTACGGTCACTGTTTTAATCAATTCATTCGGGAATACAGCGACTCGCTTACCTCAAAAACCACAGTATTGATACTTGGGGACGCTCGAAATAACAATCAAGACCCAGGATTGGAAAGCTTTATACGGATCAAAGAACGCTGCAGAAATCTATTTTGGCTCAACCCCGACCGAAGGCATTTATGGTCATGGAGCGATAGCATTGCGGAGTTATACCTACCTTATTGCGATGAAATGAAAGAGGTAAGAAATTTTCTTGATCTTTCAGAATTTATCGATAAACTGTTCATCCGATAATGTTTTTAAATAATTTCTTATATTTTCTTCATTAACAATCGAAATTGTTGACATAAAAAATATATTAATGGATATAATGCAAAAAATTCATAGTACATCTATACCTAAGAATAGAGGATTGTGAAAATTCATCTATCGCTTCCCCAAAGGGGTACGCTTTTATACCTAAACTAGTTTCTTTACCAGTATGCAAAGAGGAATGGTTTTCAATTTGCTCATCCTAACGAGTTCGGGAAAAGAAAATTTTTGCGGTTTACTAGCAGGAGGCACGAATGGAAATTGAAGTAAAAGATGTTGGCGAACACAAAGTCATTGTCGTGAGCGGCGAAATAGATTTGTATAATGTGAGCGATTTAAAAAAAGTTCTCTTTTCAGTAACCGATGGCACTTATCCAAGCGTTGTGGTTGACATGAAAAACGTAAATTACATGGATTCTTCGGGGATTGGAGCTTTGGTCGCGGGACAAAAGAAAATGAAAGCGCATGGAGGGAAATTTAGCTTGCTTAACATCCATGAAGATGTTCTTAATATATTGCGCCTTGCAACACTAGATAAGTTTTTCACAATTATCGAAAGCGAAGATGATCTTTTATAAATCACACACACATAATTATTTTTTCAACAGCTTCGTAAAACCCTTCAACATCAAACTCTCGAGTAACTGTATACGTAGCGGTGGGGGAATTGGCATGTAACCTTTTATTTTTTATGAAAAAAGGATAATCGACTGCATCGAGCATATCGAAATCGTTTTCGCTATTGCCGATAGCCGCAGAACGCAGCAGCGCATCTTTCTGCAATCGAAAAAAATTCATAACCCAACGAATCCCGTTTCCTTTTCCGCCTTGCGTTGGCACAAGATGGTAAAATTTACCTCCCCACCGCAGGGTGAACTTATGCCTTGCCAGAATTGCGGAAATTTTTTCGTTTTGCTTTCTTGTAATTATTCCTCCTTTTACAATAAACGGTAATGAAAATTTTCTGTTTTTTGCGGCAATTGCTTGTTTGCGCGTTAAGCCAGAATATTCACAGAGGCGATCTACTTCCATATCGAGAATTGTTTGAATTTTCCCAACAACCGTTTCAACAAGAGGAATAAGCTTTTGGATTTCATCAATCGATACCCCAAGCTGATATACATCATACCCAGTTGTTGTAGGCACCGCAACTCCCGAACCATTTTCAAAAATAATTGGTCCATGTAAGTGTAATTCTCGATATATTTCTGTTAACTCATCGAATGTCTTACTCGATGCGATGATCAAAGGGATGCCGCATTTTCGAAGAAGTTGTAATGCTTCTTTTGCTTTTGGCTGGACGCTCCCATTTTCTGCAATTGTTCCATCGTAATCTGAAAAAACAATAATGGATGACATCGTCAGTTACCATAATGAAGAAAAATTTCAATTCGATTGTTCTTATTTCTTAACTTTCCTGAACCTTCTGGATACAGCGGCTTTGTTTCTCCCATGCCGCGAAAACTAATTATCTTTTCATCGATGCCATAGCTTACTAAAAAATCCTTCACAAATGCTGCAACCTTCTCAGTTTTTAGCAAATTAACGTCATCGTCCCCTTCAAAATCGCTATGCACTTCAATATGAACTTTCTCAGGCGCAAGATAACGAATTTTTCTTCCCAAAACCCGTAAGAATCTCAACAGCGTTGCATCTTCGTTGTCATTTCGGAAAATCCCTTCATTAGAAAATACGATATGCTGTTGGTTCCCTTCAAGTGCAACGACAAGTCCTGTTGAAAAAGTATCGTTGAGAGTTTGCATCTCATTTCCCGCTTTATCCCACGCAGTAAATTGCACATTAAATTTTTCAAAAGTAAAAGGGATACTTCCATCCCGTAATCGACCATTCCACCGAAGAGCCTTTGGTACACCACTTGAACCCATAAATTTTTTTATAATTTCGCCATTATTATCAAAAACATTCACTTCCCATTTCTCAACCGAATATTTGTCAATCGCATACGGGTGTATGATAATTTGATCTTTATAACAATCATCATCGGGAGTAAATTCTTTCAAAGAAAAATGGATGCTCCCACGAGGTGGCGTTGAATCAATTATGATGGACTTTTGCAACGTTGTTGCAAAATTTATTTCATCTTTGGTCACTTGCATTTTAATAAAATACATTCCATCTTTACACAGTTTTCCGG
>JAOAAF010000004.1:0-276 GCA_026419015.1 Spirochaetota bacterium | reverse complement strand
TATTAGTCATGCTTACTTGTAGAATTTTTTCAATTTCTTCATCAGTGCATTCAGGCATGCGTTTGCTGACATAAAATAATTGTGATAACATAGCTTTTCCTTTTTTCTCAAAAACTACCTCGCCGTCTTCACGGGAAATGATTAATTTCCATTCATCGTGGGCGACTTTCTTCCAAAACTTTGGCGATATCTTTACACTGCCATCTTTGTGAGGTGAAAAATAGTACTTATCGATTACAATATCCCCATCAAACTCTTCGCCCGTTACCACAATGT
>JAOAAF010000051.1 GCA_026419015.1 Spirochaetota bacterium | reverse complement strand
GTACAAGACATCTGCATTAACACAACCTGTAATGGGTCAAGGCAACGACGGTAATGAAGGAATGTATGTGTTAACAAACTACATAAAGCTTTACTTTGGCGATGATGACCAGGGGTATATTCTAATAGAAGGGTTGACACCTCGCATGAGTGCCGAGCTTCACAGCGAAGCGGTGCGGTGGTTTTTCAAGTCAATTGAACGCAATCAAGATTGGGTCGATACCATTCCGGTGGGCGTTGATGGTCAGGATACTCTTGTTGGTTTTTCCGCCCGCTCAAAGGTAGGTGCGTTGTGGAATCGGCTGAATTCGATTTATGGAAACCCATCGGGGACATGGCGCTGGATAGAACAGCATCGCGGGCAAAAGGCGATTGGAGGCAATACCTATCAAAACAACAAGTCGATTTCAACTGCCGATGATGTGTATCAGTTCAGGAATACCACCTCTGGAACGGGTAATGGAAATCCCGGCATGTAAGGTGAATACCGGCTTTTTGCGCAGGGGCGGATTGCATCCGCCCTTTTTGATGCCCTATCAAATTCACAACATGAAATTTATTTGACGAATGCAATGACATTCGGTATGGTTGGCACTAATTTAACAACGGGTTGAATACCACCTGTTCGGAAAACGAGGGAAATTTATCGGAGCATTGTATGAGCTTTTTTAAAGACGCAAGCGAGGCGTTTTTACGATATACCGAAAAAATTGTTAACAAAACGGAATTATACGCAAAAATCGGTCGGTTGATTGTTGACATCAAAAGAATGGAAAACGATATTCAGAAAATCCATCGGGAAATTGGGGAATACATTTACACAAAATTTTCGAACGGTGCATTCCCCATTCAATCCGATGATACCACTCTCAACACGAAATGCGAAAAGATTCAAGAGCTTCTCGATTTGATTGCCAAGAAGCGAGAAGAAATAGCAGAGTTGCGCAGAATCGCAGAGGAACGCTCCGCGATGTATTCATCAAACAATCGCTCCCACGGCAGTACTCAACAATGAAGGAGTATCGCAGCGGATATCGCCATTCGCACTCGATTGCCAAACAGATATTTTCGCTAATACAGGACCATCACGGTGAAGTTATCGCAATCGAAACATTGCTCTCGCGGATATCTCAAAAGAAGCGCTATAAAAAAAAGGGCAATACGCGCAGAAATTCAGAATCACATCTTCGCCATCTCATCGAAGCACTCCATGGCATAGGCTATCTCATAAAAAAGAAAAAAAACTTCGTGGTAAATCCTGAATTCCTCTGTCGGGGAACGATGAAATTTACCGGAATGGGAAAGGCATGTATCCAACTCGATGACGGATATGAACTTCCAATTCGCAAAGGGGACAGCGGAACTGCCCAGCACGGCGATATGGTGATGTTCGAGTTTGCCGATTACCACAACGGACAATTGTATGTGCGAGTAACCAACGTCCACTCGCGAAAAAAAGATCGGTTTCTCGCGCGCATTGAACGCGCACATCATCATGGGTATTTGCTTTCGCTTTTAGATACTCCAGCACCACTTCGATTATGGGCACCACCACCCACGTGCGTCGTGTGCGAAGGACATTATGCATTTGTTACGCTTTCAAATGAAAAAACACCTCTCGGCCAAAAATGCATAATCGATGAAGCCTTTCCACCCGACGATGAACGGTACGATGCCCAGCGAATCATTGTTAAACACGGCCTTCCAGAAAAACATCGCCGCTACCGCGAGCTTGCAAAAATCGATGAAATAATTGAAAGAGAACTTCCTGGAAGAAAGGATTACCGAAATCTTTTCACCATCACGATCGACGGCGCAACTGCAAAGGATTTCGACGATGCATTATCGCTTGAAGAAGAAGGAAATTTGCTTCGGCTTTACGTGCATATCGCGGATGTTTCAAGCTTTGTGAAAAAAGGCTCAGCGCTTGACAAAGAAGCGCTCCTTCGCGGTAACAGCTACTATATTGGCGATCGCGTTGTGCCAATGCTCCCTGAAATACTTTCCAACGAATACTGCTCGTTAAAAGAAGGCGTCGATCGCCTCACTTTAAGCGCGGAGCTTCTTTTTGACAAAGACGGTACAATTTTGCATTCGAGTTTTCACCGTGGCATCATCAACGTAAACAAGCGCCTCACGTACGACGAAGCCGATGAAATCATAACGCGCAAAGAGAAAAGCGAATTAAAAGCATTATTAACAAAACTCGATTCGTTTACGAGAATTTTAAAAGAAAAGCGCATGGCTCATGGCCGCATCGATTTAAATATTCCCAACGAAGAACTCGTGTATCGCCATGGGGAAATTAGCGATATCCTTTTCGGAAAGCGCCTCATAAGCCACCGCATCATCGAAGAATCTATGCTTAGCGCGAATCAAGCAGCATCCAAACTTTTGCGCGAAGCAGGGATTCCTACGCTCTATCGCATCCACGAGGCAATCAGCGAAGAAAAGCTTTTTGCATTGGTGAATTTTTTTAAAACTCTTGGGCTTAAATTTAACACAAAGGTTTCTGTGGGAACTGCATTGCAACAGATCATCGATGCGTCCTCTGGAAAAGAATACGAACATGTTGTCAATCTTATCATTTTGCGCTCGTTCATGCAAGCGTACTATGGCACAAACCCAATTGGCCATTTTGGTTTAGGATTTCGCGATTACACTCACTTCACCTCGCCTATTCGCCGATACTCCGACCTGGTTGTTCATCGATGCATCAAGGCGCTTCTTAATGGCGAAAAACCTCCTTATGGTTCTAACAAACTTGACGAGATAGGTGAAAAAACATCGATGGCGGAACGCATCCAAATGAAGGCAGAGCGCGATTACCTGAAACTCAAATCCTGCCGCCTGCTTTTCGAAAAAAAAGGTGAAATTTTCGATGTCATCATCACAGGGGTTTCGCGTGTGGGATTGAGCGTAAGCCTCATCGATAAACCCATTGAAGGGCTGGTGCCATTGTGGACGCTTACCGATGACCACTACCTTGTCAATGAAGACGAATTTACGGTCGTGGGGAAAAGGTTGGGACGGCGGTTTCGCATTGGCGATAAGGTGCGGGCACGGCTGTCTGCTGTTGATCTTAATACGCTTCACATTGATTTTACAATTATATGAAATATGTCATTCACCACCACACAGGTCATCCTACCGAAAAATCGCACTTCGATTTTATGATTGAAATTGGCGATGCGCTTATGACCTGGCGCATCAGCGCCACCTCAATAAAAAAACTCATCCAGGGGAAAAAAGTTCGCGCTGCGCGCATCGCCGATCACCGAAAGATGTATTTATCATATGAAGGACCAATTTCGTGCAATCGCGGTATGGTTAACATTTTCGATAGCGGCGAATGTCAGTTGATTTCACAAAAAAGCGAAACGCGCGAATATTTATTAAAAGGAACCATGCTGTGCGGTGTTTTGCGCATAACTCCGCACACAAACAATCGTTCAACCTTTCACTACACCGCTTTATCATAAAAAATGCATTGACGAGGTATTGCGTTTGTTGTCACCATCGTACAACATCCACATAATCGCGAGCATACAATGGAAATCAATCGCCCAACGGTAACGCTTCTTGCCATCACACCACACGCGGAAAAACTCATCGAAGAAGCAGGCCGCACATGCTATTTGTCCCTCGACAAAATGAGCGATGGCACAGAAAAAAATTTCATCCGCAACTGCATCAAAAACGGCCACCTTTCCATTCTCGAACATGCATCGGCAACGTTTCGCATTCAAGGTGCTTCCCGCGCGTTTACGCATCAACTGGTGCGCCATCGCATCGCAAGCTACTCCCAACAATCCCAACGCTACGTCGACGAACAAGAATTTCATTACATCGTTCCACCCGAAATTGAAAAAAATGAAGAAGCGCTCGCGCTGTTTCGCGCATTCATAGAACATTCTCGTGCGACGTACAAAAAGCTGCGTGAACTCGGCATAAAAAAGGAAGATGCGCGTTTTGTGCTGCCTAACGCGCTTGAAAGCCAAATCGTCTTTAGCGCAAATTTCCGCGAGCTTCGCTTTATTTTTACACTCCGCCTTCATCCAAGCGCGCAATGGGAAATTCGCCGCGTGTGCCTTGAGATGCTTAAAATCATGCAGCGCGAAGCGCCATCGGTTTTTGGCGATTTCGCTATCGATGAAAAAAATTGGACCGCAATGCCGCAATTAAGAGAAAAATAATTCGCGCATAGAAGAAAGAACAGAAAATTCTCATTGTAAAAATTTTTTTTCTTGCTTTTTTTTCATCATTGCTGTTTATTTTTTGTTATATCTTTTGATAGAAGGAGATATGGCCATGAATAATAAGCTTTTTGCGATGGGGTTGGTAGTTTTTGTCTTCACAACCTCACCAGCATTTCCCTTCGACATTGCAATCGGCGCAAAAGCGGGTTATTTTGCATGGCTTCCAATGTACGCCGACATGGGAACGGGAGGAGCAATTGAAGACATTCGATGGGGAGCTGGCATTCTATACGGTCCAATAATAAGCATTGGTTTTACTCCAGAAATTTCTCTTTCGATGGCAGGACTTATGGGCAGGCAAGTGACGAGTTGGGATTCGCGATTTCGTTCAAGAAGCATATATAATGAAATTGAGATTCTCTCAGGCAACTACGACTTCGATGTCTTCCGCGGAGATTTCGATTCGGTACTAATTTATCGACTCACAACGAATTTTCGCATATTTGCTGGCTACAAATACCTTCTCATGAAAACCGAATTGAGTTTCAGCGAAATAAGAACAAACCCGAGCGACAATTCCATTGATTTTATTGAAATTATTAATCTTAAATTAAACCACTTTGGCCACGGGCCTGCATTTGGAATCGGATATTCTTATCCTTTCGGCTCACCCTTTTTTATGGCAATCACTCTTTCAGGAGTATACATGTGGGGTGAGTTTGAATTTGAAGCCGTTGAATCGTATCAAAATGAACAAAATTTCATCCGCCCAAAACCGGAATCGGAGCTTCCAGTTGGTAAACGAGTGCCAATAACACATGCGGGGATTAACGTTGAACCGTCAATTGGCATGGCTCCCGGTGAAGGGATGCCCATTGTCATGCTCGGCGTTCGATATCAACACTTTCTTATCAAAATTGAAGATATTCCAAACGTTATTCCCGAAAAGTGGATGAACGACAAAATGGTTGGGCTTTTTGTGAGTGCAGTTTTTACCTTCTAACTGTTCGAGAAAAACGATCGCTGCAATAAGTTATTCCTTACAAAAAACTGCTCACACATCATTGCACTGCGCTATTTTTACAATTGCACTCACAAGTTTTAGGCGCTTATTCGCAAAACTGCAATTTTAATTTTTCCGATGATACTTCTTTACGCTTTTTCGCACAGATGTGCAATTAAGATCGCATGAGCCAATTTTGCTCTACGTCTTTTATTTACCTATATCTCAATGCAAACATGCCTTTTGTTTATCTCGACATTTTCTACAATAAATTTCGGATTGTGAAATGTATCTAAAAAAATTCAACGTACCCATTGAAGAGGAATGTTTCCAATGAGATTAATTTTCCCCTGCAATGTTTCCGACACATACATCTGCATATTGGTATCAATGACGATCAACGAAAAATTATCCTTTTTGGCTAAGGCAAAGGCTTTTTCTTTTCCCAACACAAAGCATGCAGTGGCATATGCATCCGCTTTTATTGGATCATCGCAAATCACCGAAACCGAAATGCAATTGCGAGCAGGAAATCCAGTACTCGGATCCAATATGTGATGGTAGCGAATGCCCCGGTACATCGAAAATCGCTCGTAATCGCCACTGGTGGCGACAGCCTTCCCAGGGAACATTTCGATTACAGCAAGAATTTCCTTCTTTCGCGGATGCACAAGCCCTACTCGCCATCGCTCATTCCCCTTTGTTCCGATTACCATAAGATCGCCACCTGCTTCCACAATGGCATTGCGAATCCCATGCCGTTGCAACGTTTCTATTGCTCGCAAAATTGCTAATCCCTTTGCAATCCCTCCCAGCCCAATTTTCATGTTTTTTTTACGAAACCGAACAGCTTTTCTGGCGCGATCCAAGAGAAGATTTTCGCTATTTACCAAGTGCAGAAATGATCTCACCCGATGGTTCGATGGTGGCGAAAAATTCTTGGGATCGAAATGCCACAGATGTGCAACCGATGCAAAAGTAATATCGAATGCGCCTTCGCTTTTGCGCCACACCTCTTTTGCATACTCCAAGATCTTAAAAGTCTCCTCGCTTACTTCAACTGATTGCCTATCGGCAAGCGCATTAATTCGACATACATCGCTCGTTACCACCACAGGGCTCATAAGCCTTTCTATGCGCGCTATTTCATCAAATGCTGCATTGGCTGCGTTCATCGCAGTATCGCGAGATTCCACACTAATGGTAATCGTCACCAGAGTCCCCAACTGCAATCTGCTGATACTATAAATGGGAGGGACGCTGCAGGAAATTACTTGGCAAATCAAAATCGCGAAAAAAGTTGCCACAACTGCGATGCGAGAAAATTGAATTGCTTTGCCATTCATTGGGCATGTTTGGTATGCATACATTGTTCAATTTGCCGTACCAATCCCGGAATATCGCAAAAGCGATGCGCAATCCATTTTTCATGTCCAATTTCCAACAATCCCATATGGCCAAAGGCGCATCCAATAAAAAAAATGCCATTATCGCGCGCAGCATCCGAGTCCGATTTTCGATCTCCGATCATGATAAAAAGCTCACCTGCAGGCGATCGTTCCATGTAATATTTTACAATATCGCTTTTTGTTTTTATTTTTTCATCGATAACCATAAGTGGAAGAAAAAAACGCGAAAGCCCATGCGTTTCCAATATCGCTTCAATGTACTCGCGCGTGCCATTCGATGCAGCGCACATGCGATATCCGCTATTAAACAACATCTCAATGGTTTCTTTGGCACCTTCAATGAGTGCGCCTTCACCGTTTCGCACCATTTCAGCAAGGGCCTGTTGGCTTTTTTGAACCAGTTCCCTGCGCTGTGCATCTTTTAATGAAGGATAAAGGATTTTAAAAATCGCATCGGTAGGTAACCCAACCACGCGCATTATTTCCTCACTCGAATAATGCACAAGCGGAATGCCATGTTGTGCGGAAAAAACCTCCGCACCGTGCGAAAATGCTTTCGCCACAATGTGCGTGCAATCGAAAATGGTACCGTCGATGTCAAATGCAAGCGTTGTCAAACGAGCTTACTGGTATCTGCGATTGCATTCTTTATTGCATTCTGCACGATCGTGCCCTTTTAAGCCTTTACAACGATCAAGGCATTCGCGATGAGCTTTTTGTTTATCGTGCGGTGGTGAAATTGCAGGCCTTACCGCAACTTGACACGATACCGATGCTAACAGAACAGCAATCGCAAAAATCCTCATTGGCCTTTTCATAACCTTGCCTCTTCGTAACGTTCTTGTAAAAAATTAGACCAGCTTCCGCGAATGGTTTCATCGCGCAAACATTCCTTTAATATCTTTAAATATTCCGACCGTGGAATTTCTCGTGCACCAAAACGCGCTAAATGCTGCGTATAGACTTGCGAATCGACAAGCTTGAATCCTTTCGATTGTAGCGTGCGCACTAAAGTCACCAATGCGACTTTGGATGCATTATCTTCCAAAGTAAACATCGATTCGCCAAAGAAAATGCTCCCAAGCGAAACCCCATACAATCCTCCCACCAATCTTCCCTCGCGCCAACTTTCTACAGAATGCGCATAGCCAAGTCGATGCAATTCAATATATGCATCGCGCATTTCTTTTGTAATCCATGTCCCTCGTTGGCCAAGGCGCTTAACTTTTGCACATCCCGTGATCACACCTTCAAAATCCTTATCAAATGTAATTTCAAAAATCTTTTTTTTAATAACCTGCCGCGTACTTCTCGAAACTTTTAGTTCATCTGGAAACAACACAAAACGCGGATCCGGCGACCACCAGATGATAGGTTCCCCTTCGCTGTACCATGGAAAAATTCCCTGACGATACGCAAGCAAAAGCCGCGCAGGGGAAAGATCCCCTCCAATTGCTAAAATTCCCCCTTCGATAGCGCATTCAACGGGCGGAAATGCTATTTTTTCATCGAGAAGGAAAACGGGCATACGCGTTTACGAACTAATTTTTATCACGATCTGGCCTTTCTCTACATCCACAACAGCGCGCCCACCGTGCTTGAGCGAACCAAACAACACTTCATCGACAAACTGTTTTTTGACCTTTTCTTGAATGAGCCGCGCAATTTCCCGTGCGCCAAACTCAGGCGAATATCCCTGCTCCGCAAGAAGTCTAATTGCCTCATCGCGCGCGACAAGCTCCACGTTCTTTTCCGCAAGCTGTTGTGCAAATTCGTTGAGATTCTTTCTCACAATTGAAAGAACATTCTCTTTTGTGAGCCCATTAAATCGTATCACTGCGTCGAGCCTGTTTCGAAACTCGGGAGAAAAGATCCTCTTTACCGCTTCATCGAGCGCCTCTTCGTTCATCATGCGTTCGCCAGAAAAACCTACCCGTTGCCTGCCTATTTCGCGCGCTCCTGCATTCGACGTCATGATGATGATGACATTTCGAAAATCTGCTTTTCGGCCCGCATTGTCGGTAAGCGTGGCGTAATCCATTACCTGCAATAGCGTGTTGAAAATATCCGAATGCGCTTTTTCGATCTCATCGAGCAGCAACACGCAATGAGGATTTTTCCGAATCGCTTCGGTCAAAAGCCCTCCTTCTTCGTAGCCAACATATCCCGGCGGAGCGCCAATGAGCCGAGCCACGGTGTGTTTTTCTTGATATTCGCCCATATCGAAGCGAATGAGCGGCACATTCATCAGATGTGCAAGTTGTTTTGAAAGCTCAGTTTTTCCTACCCCCGTGGGACCAACAAAGAGAAAAGATGCAACGGGTTTCGTTGGTTCATTGAAACCTGCGCGCGATCGCTTGATGGCAGCAACCACTTGCTCAATTGCATAATCCTGCCCAAAAATACGCGCTTTCAACTCGCCTTCAAGTTCTTGTAGTTTGAACACTTCATCGGTATTCACAGTCTTTTCAGGGACGCGCGCAATTTTCGAAACAACCCGTTCGATATCGTGCACATCGATTTCAATAGTGCCACTCCCTTTTGGGCGATTCATCCGCGCATAGGCACCTGCTTCATCTAACACATCGATTGCTTTATCGGGTAAATGGCGATCGTTGATGTAGCGCGCTGAAAGCTCTGCAGCAGCGCGCACTGCTTCATCGGTATAGCGCACATCGTGGTACTCTTCATACCGATCTTTGAGCCCCAATAAAATTTTATGCGTGTCCTCTACCGAAGGTTCAGGAACCTCAATTTTTTGAAATCGCCGCGAAAGCGCATTGTCGCGTTCAAAGTATTTGCGGTATTCATCGTATGTCGTAGAGCCAATGCAACGCATTTTCCCCGATGCCAGCGCTGGTTTTAAAATATTCGATGCGTCGAGCGAACCGCCCGAGACTGCCCCTGCGCCAACAACGGTATGAATTTCATCGATGAAAAGAATCGCGTTGGGAATTGCTTTGAGTTCCTTAATGACGCGCTTTAAGCGCTCTTCAAAATCGCCGCGATATTTGGTACCTGCCAAAAGCGCTCCCATGTCGAGTGCATAAATTTTTGCATTTTTAATTGGATCGGGAACTTCGCCTTTTGCAATGAGTTGCGCAAGTCCCTCAGTGATCGCGGTTTTGCCTACCCCAGGTTCTCCCACATGCACCGGATTGTTCTTAAGCCTCCGACAAAGAACCTGCATGGTGCGCTCTAAAATATCTTCGCGCCCAATAAGCGGATCGAGCTCACCTGCTTTCGCTTTTGCCACCAATTCAGTGGTAAACATCTCTAAAAACTTTTCGCCTTTTGTAAGTTTTCGATCTGCTGCTTCAGAAAATTCCTCTTCAAACTCATCAAGATCGCTCCCTCCCAACTCGCCCTCATCGGGAATCACCGAAATGCCATGCGAAATGTAATTCAAAATATCAAGCCGAGTAATCCCTTCGCGCTGCAGAAAAAAAGACGCATACGAATCCTTTTCATCGAACATCGAAACATACACATCGCCAATATCGAGTTCTTCTTTCTGTGCCGATGCAGTATGCCAAATTGCTTTCTCCATTACATTTTGAAACTGCACGCTCTGCTGAGGTTCTTTTCCGCGAACGATGGGGATTCGCGTATTGAGAAATTCATCGAGGCTCTTTTTTAGCCTCTCAACATTTCCACCGCAATGATAAATGATATCACGCCCCGATTTGGAAAAAAGCGATGCATAGAGCAAATGCTCGGGTGTGAGATACTCATTATGACGCCTGAGAGCTTCCTGATACGCAGCCATCATGATGTTGTTTAATTCTTCATTTATGCGCATTGGCACTTACGCCTCCTCATACGTGCATTTTAAAGGAAAACCGCGCTGCTTTGCCAATTGATGCACCTGCGCTATTTTCGTAAGCGCAATGTCGAGAGTGTATACGCCACATACCCCCCTTCCTTTTCGATGGACATCAAGCATGAGCATGGTTGCTTCCTGGGCGGGCTTGTGAAATACATCCATAAGCACCTGGACCACAAAATCCATCGGGGTGTAATGATCGTTGAGCAAAAGCACGCGATACATTTTTGGTTCGTCGAGCTTCAGGCGCTCTTTAAGATCTACAGCGCCATTGGTGAGTTCTTCCCTGTTGTGCTTGTCGCTGTTTCGTATCGGCATTGAAAAATCCCCACCATCCTCGAACTGATTCTTCACAATCCATTTTGGTGGATTGTGACCACATTGCGAAAAAAGTTATTAATATTAATATACACATTTTCAATTAAAGCAACAATTTTTTAAAAACCAAAATCTCTGCCTCCACCATCGGAATACGAGTAAGTCTATACAAGTACGTAATTTGCCATTCCACGAACATTCAAAATAGCACAAAATCAACACTCACGCATTTATTGTTTTTTCACATACCGCGACTCAAATGCCTCAGGAGAAACAATATTAAAAAACTTCATTAAGCGCGCTGTTTCAAAAATTTTACTCACTTCCCGATTTAATCCGTAAATGACAAACTCAACATTTTTATTCATCGCAGAATTCATGAATTTTACCAATGTGCCAATCGATGAAGAATCAATATATTCCATTTTCGTGCAATCGAATGCAATCACTTTCGGTTTTTTGGATAACGCTCCATTCCAAATGCTTTCGATTCTTGGAATAACATCGATTCGCATCTCACCGCTCACCCTTATGATAATCAGCGAATCATTTTTTTCTTCTAAAGCACAATGTATCATTGTGTCCACCTCACAATTTTTTGTTTCAAAAAACCCAAACGTTTCTAGACCACATTTTTATCTATTTTGTTCCCGCGAATGTTCCATACACCCAATAACCTTTTTTTACCCTGCCATCCCTATAAATATAGCACCCTGCACCGTGCGGTTTATCGTCATCGAAATTTCCTTCGTATCGATCGCCATTGTGATAATAGTAAACGCCACTCCCTTTTTTAACATTCCCACGCCATTCTCCTACATATTTATCGCCATTGGCATAGTAGTAAATTCCCTGACCTTCTCGCACATCGTTTTTCCATTCTCCAACATATTTTCCACCTGCCCCATAAAAATACGTCCCATACTTTTCTTTCTTGAAATTTTCATTGTACCCTTCGTATCGATCGCCATTGTAAAACTCATAGATGCCTTCACCGTACGGAAGACCATTCTTAAAACTTCCCGTATATATACCTGTGGTGGTGGCATATTTTCCAACTCCATTTGTGCAATTACCTTCAAGACATCCTTGCAGCGGAGTGGAATCTTGCTTCGCCCTACACAAACATGCAGTGCAAACGGCGAATATCAAGATAAAAATGCATAGCGAACAACTCCTGTTGCGAGAATAAGAAAAACAAATTCTCATAGCCATTTCACGCTATACGCAATCGTGCACAGTGTCAATTAATTTTATGAACAAGTTATGCGCGTTTAGATGCGTTTCCAACTCCTTGTTTCCCAATCGTACAACTCATACGGTTTAAAGCGCGCTTTATAGCGCATGCGGGAACATTCAGAAATATAATATCCCAAATAATAATAGGAAAATCCCTGCAATGCCGCATATTCTATTTCCTTAATTGCGCTAAATGTCCCAAGGCTTAAACGCGAGTACTTTGTCTCATATATAAAGTAAACGCTCGACAAACCGTGCTTCGCCACATCCAAAAAACCTACCGCAATGAGTTCATCGCCTAAATAGTATTCGGATTGCATCGCCGGACAAGAAGTTTGATAAAAATTGAAATAAAACTCGTCCCTCTCGGGCATTTTGCCAAATCTCTCGATCGAGTGAGTTGCATATATCTGAAAAATCTTTTCCGAATACTCAAGAGGACGAAACTTTACCCGAACATTACGACAACGCTTGAGCACCTCTCGCTGATTCTTCGAAGGAATAAATTCTTTAACCAAAACGCGAAGCGGAATACACAATCGGCATCCACAGCATGATGGCATAAAATAATAATATCCAAATTTTCTCCACCCCGCATCGAGAAGCAACTGGAGTTCATCTGCACTCACCCCATCAGCGAAAAAATACCAAAAACGCCACAGGCGATCTGGCAGGTAACTACAACAGCTTTCTTCTGAAAGGACAGGTTCTTTTAATAAATACATACATTCCGCCAATAATCAACAAGAAATGAAAATTCACAAGTATACAAAACCTCTCTCCCGGTCTGCATAAATCATTCAACTCTTGATCTTTTTTACCGACAATAAAATTATATTTCAAATAAGTCTTTTTATGATAATAAAATGAATAAAATCGCAATTTTAAATTAAAATTTTATTGCACTACCAATACAAGAATCGCAAAAATGCATGAAACAAATTTTCAAAAGAAAAATGAAACGCCTACTATCGTTCACATTTTTTTTCACAATACTAAATGCTCTCGTCTTAAATAACGGCGGCACGGGAGAGAGCATTTTAACAATTCACGAAATTGACGCGCATACCAATTATCCCCACATCTCACTCAAAGTATCGCTTATGCTGTCGGAAAAAATGGCTTTTGAGATTGCGCGCCAACACTTTACCCTTCTTGAAAATGGGAAAGAAGTCCCGATTCTTGAGTTTACACCTAAAGACTGCTCAAACGATGTGGTACATTTGGTAATCGCCGTCGATACCAGTAAAAGCATCACCCCACAGCAATTTTCGAAAATCAAAAATAGCGTCGAAAACATCGTGACATCATTGCCCCAAAATTATCGGATTGCACTCATCCGATTTAACGATCATGTCACGCCGCTAACGGGATTTGACTCATCACGTGAACACGTGCGATTGGCCCTCAAAACGCTTACTCGCGAAGGGACTAAAACATTGCTCTTTACCGCCATCCGCGATTCCATTACAAGGCTAAAAGATACAAATGCAAAACGCGGTGCGGTATGGATTTTTACCGATGGTAAGGATGAAGGAAGCCCAATTCGAATGGATGAGATAATTGCAATATCGAAACAGTCTGGGATACCGATTCACATTGTCTGCCCTACTGCACAACACTGCGATGCGGCGGTAAAACGCATAAGCCTTGAAACCGGGGGAATGTGTATAGATTCGCTAAAAAAACTTAATGGAGGAAAAATTATTGGAACACTTGTCCCGGCGCGCACCTATTACTATCATCTGGGTTATACATCACCGCACCGCGAAGGCGGCAAAACTCATCAACTAGAACTCCGGTTCTCAAACAACCAGATCTCCGATCGCGCATTTGCGAAGATTACCACACCCATTTCGAAAACCCCGTTTCAACTCCCTCATCTGATCGATATCGTGCTTGTTGTTCTTATTATTGTTCTTATTGTTCTCCTTTCATTTCTTATTGCATTTATCATTCGAATGGGGAATAAACTTTTCACAAAGAATGCTTATAAGGTATCCGAAAAGCGCACAACCCCTAATCGATTCACTGAAAGCGAAGTACTTTATCGCGATTATCCACCCACACTTACTCCTCGCGATCCAGAATATGCGTATGCAAAAGCATGGCTCATTATGAAAGACGGACCTGAGACTGGAAAAAAATTTCAAATCTTTTGGGATGAAATTACGCTCGGCAGGGATGAGACAAACTCAATTGTTATTGCGGATTTGGCAGTTTCTCTTAAACATGCAAAAATTAAACGAATCAAAGACACGTATATGCTTTTCGACCTCGTTTCAGAAAACGGGACATACCTAAATGGTAAAAAGTTGCTTCGCCCAAAGGTCCTCTGCGATTGGGATGAAATAAAAATAGGCAGAACCGTTCTCATCTTCAGGGGTTCAAAATTAAAAGATTAAAAATCGCAGTAATAGTAACAAAAAAATGTGTTTACAAAAAATAACTTTTTTTATTTTCATCGCGTAATCACCATATTTAACGGAGATACATCGATGATGACATCGCAGTACATTGAAGAAGCTCTTACAAAAGCTTCTTTTATTCGCAAAATGTTTGAACAGGGAATTGAGCTTAAGAAAAAATTTGGCGCAGAAAACGTATTCGATTTTAGTCTCGGAAATCCCGATTTAGATCCTCCAAAAGAATTCTTTGAGGTACTCCGCGATTTTATCCAAAATCCCGCAAAAGGAGTTCACGGATACATGCCCAATGCAGGATTCCCAGATGTCCGCGAATCGGTTGCCCAAAAAGTATCGCGAGATCAACAAATCAATGTTCCTGGCTCTCACATCATTATGACGTGCGGTGCAGCAGGAGGGATGAACGCAATATTCAAAACAATTCTTGAACCAGGCGATGAAGTAATTGTACCTCGCCCGTGTTTTGTCGAATACGGATTTTATATCCACAATCATGGCGGTGAAATGGTGCGTTGAAAGCGCACCTGATTTTACACTAAACGTAGAGGCGATAGCTAACGCAATAAATCAAAAAACCAGGGCAATTTTAATTAACTCGCCAAATAATCCTACTGGGCGCGTTTATCCCGAAACGCAAATCAAAAAATTAGGAGAGTTGCTAAAAAATGCAAAAGGGAAAAATCCTATTTTTCTTATTTCGGATGAACCATATCGCGAGATTGTGTACGATGATGTTACTGTCCCTAGCATTTTCCACCACTACGAGTATTCGATTATCGCAACATCATATTCCAAAACGCTCTCCATCCCCGGCGAGCGCATCGGATATGTTGCTGTACATCCATTAATGCCAGATGCCGAAAAACTCATTGCTGGACTCATTTTTTCAAATAGAATACTCGGGTATGTAAATGCACCTGCACTCATGCAGCGTGCAGTTGCGCGATTAACACATGTCACGGTGAACGTCGAAACATATAAAAAGCGCCGCGATATATTTTTCTTTGGGCTTACCGATGCAGGATACAAAGTAATAAAACCGGAAGGCGCTTTTTATCTTTTTTGTAAATCCCCACTTGCAAACGATGTGGAGTTCGTCAATCATTTACTCAACTACAACATCTTAGTTGTCCCTGGTTCGGGTTTTGCGGGTGAAGGATATTTTCGAATAGCATATTGCGTTGAGGAAAAATTTATTGAACGCTCGCTTCCAGCATTCGCGCAGGCACTCAAATCGCTCTGAAAAAGATAAATTTTGCGTGAAAATATTTTCTTGACAAAGAGGCGCTTAAATTTTTTCAATAATTGATCTGACTTGTTTCAATAAAGTCTTATGAAGAGAGGAACATATGGCAGACGAAAGCACTCAACAATCCGCAAAAAAAACAAAGAAAATAAACAAAATGAACATTGCCGAACTGACACAAAAAATAAACGAACTCCAAAGCGCTGGCCATACAAAGTCGATCTATTTTAAACACTTACTCCGACGTAAAAAGGAACTCGAATCTCGCGCCAGTTGAAATACATACAAATTATCACCTCATAAATCACCAATAAAGAAAGCACCGCTCTGCCGGGGAGGCGAATGATCAGTGCAAAGAAATGAGATCTATTTAAAACTTCGTGAAGATTTCAAAAAAATTTTTTCTTCTGCAATAGATGCTGCAAATCCACACAAGGCGATGTTGCATGCAGTTTACTTACAGGATCATTTTCTGCACATTGTAACTTCCAAAAGCGATCACATTTCAATTCCCCTTCACGACTACGCGCGCATCACCGTCATTGGTGCGGGAAAAGCAACCGCCCCGATGGCAGAAGCAATTGAAAAAATAATAGGAGAAAAAATTTCCGAGGGGATAATCATTGTAAAGGACGGCCATACTGGTAATCTTTCTCGAATTGCGCAGCAAGAAGCATCGCATCCTCTCCCGGATTCGCGCGGGATGAACGCGACATCGAAAATAATTAATTTATTAACGCGCGCGCAAGAAAACGATCTTATCATAGGTTTGTTTACCGGTGGTGGATCGTCGCTTTTGGTTCACCCCGCCGACATCTCCCTTGATGATAAAATACTTACCACGGAGCTTTTGCTCACCGCAGGAGCAACAATAGATGAAATAAATTGTGTACGAAAACACCTTTCGAATGTGAAAGGAGGGTTACTTTCAAAAATCGCTCATCCCGCCACAGTAGTTAATCTTCTCATTTCCGATGTTGTTGGAGACGATCCTTCCGCCATCGCATCGGGACCTTTTGTTGCCGATCCAACTACTTTTCGCGATGCGCTTAACGTGCTTGAAAAGTACCACCTCGCACAAAAAGTTCCACAATCGGTAATCTCCCGATTAACCAAAGGCGCAAAAGGATTTATTGGAGAAACAATAAAACCAAATAGCCAATTTCTGGCAAGAGTCACCACGCGAATTATCTCCTCGAACATAGAATCCCTTGAGGCAGCAAAAAGGAAAGCACAAGAACTCGGGTACAATGCTATTATCCTCTCTTCACAAATAGAAGGAGATACTAAAGAAGCAGCACGGTTCCATGGTCGAATTGCGCGCGAAATCCATTGCTCGGGCAATCCGCTTTCGCGCCCTGCCTGCATCATAAGCGGCGGAGAAACTACGGTGAAGGTACGAGGAAACGGTCTAGGTGGAAGAAATACTGAATTTATGCTGTATGCCGCAAAAGAAATCGCAGGAATCCCAAATCTGCTCATGGCAAGTGTGGGTACCGATGGCACCGATGGCCCAACTGACGCGGCTGGCGCCATTGCCGATGGCTTTACGCTTGAAAAAGCTCATACGCTGGGGTTGGATATCGAAACGTATTGCCACAACAATGATTCGTATCGTTTTTTTGAAGCGCTTGGAGATCTGGTGAAAACAGGACCTACCAAAACCAACGTAATGGATTTTCGAATAATTTTAGCGTTATAACACTAACACATTTCAAAAATGCATTCTCTCATTCGCACGGAAAGCGACTACAATTTTTTACAATTTTTGTTTGAAAATTGAAAGCAATTTTACTGGTTGTTATTTGGCAATAAAAACAACATTTGCACCTTCCATGCGATACGTGATAAGTCCTTCGTCAACCAGATATTCCAATGTCACGATGATCCATCCTTCAGCCAAGCGATGCTTAATCCAACTTTCTCTTTCATAAAAGAATTTGAGCATATCGGATACTGAAATGCCTTTCGTGCCGCTGTCTTTTATCAACTGAAGCACTTGCAATGTTCGCTCTCCGCGCCATTGAATAATTTCGCTTATGCGATCCTTCGGATTGGTGATAGGACTTCCATGCGCACTTAATATGATCGTCAAATGCGGCAATGCACGCAAGCGCTCCAACGTTTGTAGATAATCGCGAAGGCTCGATTTCGGCGGTCCAAGCCATGTCGTGATGCTTCGAAGCACATTATCGCCGGAAAAAAGAACCCCAGTCTCTTCGTTGTACAATGAAATATGATCTTCCGAATGCCCTGGAGAATGAATGATGTGCCATCTTTTTCCATTTATTTCAATTTCATCGCTATCTTCTAACACAATGTCGGGATTCGAAATGAACTGCGTGCCAAAAATTTTTTCATAGAAAAAACTTGCCGCTTTTCCCAGAGCATAATTTCTGAGCGCTCGGCGAAAATTGTTTTCAAAACGAACTGGAATACGTGCAGGACGATTGTACGAATTTCTATACGCATCGCGTGAACAAATAATTTTCACCATGGATTTCGTTACAATCGATTTTAAATTGAGAGCTCTGCATAGCGGAACGATGCCGGAAAAGTGATCGGGATGAGCATGGCTTGGAAGGATTCGGCGAACATTGAAATGTAGTCCTCTCTCTCGTACAATCCGTTCAATATCTTTGAATTGCCGCACAAAATATGCGACATCGCTTTTGGTGCCATATCCGGCATCATAAATAAGCCCGTCCGAACCTGCAATGACATAAATGTTTACGGGTGGACGAATTGCACCAAAGGAGCTTTTTTCGGTAATGCAAAATATATCTGGTGCCACCTCTTGCATGGCACTCATTGTTACAATGCCAACATCGTTTCAAGTATTTTTACAGAAGCGATGAGATAATTTTCGCATTTCACCGTAAAAACGTTTTCAGCCTTCGCGCGTTCATACTCAATAGGGTTGGAAAGATTGTACCCAATAAGTTCACTGCAGAAAATGGAACCGTGATGCTCTTGAAAGCGCTTAATAAACTCAAGCACTAAGGTGTATGTGCGATTTTTACAATCTTCGCCATCATCCACTCCTTTTCCATGGGAAAGGCCGATTACCATCAACGCACCTGTGACAGCTCCGCACACATGCCCCAAGCGAGCCATGCCACCGCCGAATGGGCATGCAATTTTTAAACATGTATCCGCATCCAAACCGTAAAGGGGACCAAAGGTTGAGAAAACAGACTGCGCGCAATTGAAATTATTGCGGAAATGAAACAATGCTTGCTCCACATGGGTAATTTTTTCCCCTTCCAAGATCGCCTCCCCAGCGTGTAGAGTAACGCTTCACATGCGTTATGATGTATTACATACATCAAATTATACAATTTTCAAAAAAATTTTCATACCAGTTTTTAAATAAACATTCATCAATAAAACGGAAAATTAACAAAACCGATAAATTTTTACAACATTTTCTTGAAATAAACAATTTCCATGATAGTATTTGAAAACACAATTTAATCTAAGGGAGATAAGATAATAATGCGGGCTTTCATTTCAGGCGGTTTTGGTTTCGTTGGAAGAGCAATCGCACAACATTTAGCAATAAAGGGTTTTTCGGTAACAATCGCTGACAAAGCCCAAAACATGAATTTTAATAATCCATCAATCGAAGCGATTTCGGCAGATACCACCATACCCGGTAGCTGGCAAAAACTTGTCGAACGAGCCGATCTCATCGTCAATTTAGCGGGGAGTTCAATATTTGGGAGATGGACAGCAAAGCGGAAAAAGGATATATACGAATCTCGGATCGCCACAACCAAAAACATCGTCGACGCAATACCGGATGGCAAACCGGTGACGCTTTTTAGTACCTCAGCCCAAGGATATTACGGATTTCGAAATGATGAACTTCTCGATGAAGATGCAGGACCCGGTTTCGATTTTCTCGCACGCGTGTGCATCGATTGGGAAAAAGAAGCACATCGCGCATCCGCAAAAGGCGCTCGCGTGGTAATTACCCGTTTTGGAATTATACTCGGCAAACATGGCGGCGTGTTGGGTATTATGGAACCTCTTTTTAAACTTTTTTTAGGTGGAAAACTGGGCAAAGGAAATCAGTGGTTCTCGTGGATTCACATCGACGATTTGATCAACGCGTACTTTTTTCTCCTCGACAATTCTACAATTGTAGGACCAGTAAATGTATGTGCACCTAATGCGGTGACAAATGCAGAATTCACCCGCATCTTAGGAAAAGTGCTTAATCGACCAACAATCTTTCCTCTTCCAAGTTTTTTGGTAAAAATTTTGCTTGGGGAATTTGGAAAAACGCTTTTGAAAGGGCAACGCGCGTTTCCGAAAAAACTTTTGGAAGCAGGATTCACATTTGCTCATCCCACTATTGAAAGTGCACTACAAAATCTTTACGGAATCCGATAAACATCATCTTTTTTGCAAACAAGGGAATTTTTTGCCACAAGGGAATTTTCTATTTGACAACACGCATTGTGTTTGTCAATATACAGAAAAAAATGCATTAAAATTATAATTTCAAGGAGTGATGGAATGAAAAAAGGAAAATTTCTTGCGATTGTGTTCTTCCTCGCGATGGCGTTTACGGCACTTATCTCCGCAGTTGACGTATACGCAGCTGTTCCCACTTATGGACGAACTTGGGAATACTTTAATCTCAACATTTTGCTTTCTCCAAATTGGGCATTTACCGTAATGCCGGGACATCGATACGAATTCTACGACGACACTCAACCCGACAACGAAGGGAGAGGAAATCAATTCTACGAACTCTTTACCGGTCCAATTTACATCAACAAACTTAATGATAACGTAACATTTAAATTACCGCTCTGGTACTACTACATGGGATTTCCCAACATGCCAGGAGCAACAAGTGGTCGCGACAACGATTATTATTACTCTCACAATTTTGAAGTGGTTCCCATTTTCGAAGTTAAAATTGGAAGCTTCCTTTTTATAAACAGAATAATTTTGCACAATAAATTCTATGCAAACAATCGATTATACAATAATCAGGAACTTCGCCGCGGTTGGTCATTGCTTATGCGCGAGATGGTTAGCGTATTGTATTTTCTCAATGACACATTTGCCTTAAGTATTGGCGATGAAGTGTTTATTGGTCTTGTTGAAGATCGCGGAACAAATGAGATGCGCGAAAGAAACGGGAAACCAACGATTGGCGAACCGTTCTTTGAGCAACATGGATTTAGCATGAACAGGTTTTACGCAGGAATTCTGTACCGATACGACCCAACGCTGAGCATACATCCGCAATACATTCTCGAATCCATTCATAATCCAAGCGATGATTACGAACTCACAAAGAAAGGCCATTACATCTTCCTCGTTATTACCTACACGCTTCGATTATATTAAAAGGAATGATCTTGCAAAAAGCCGCAGGAATAGAAACTGCGGCTTTTTTTATTTCTCACATAATGCGTTAATCAATATATGAAGAAACATAAAGCGACAAGAATATCACAATCCCTGGTAAAAGATTCCATTCGCCAAAATGAGAATTATCTGACGCAATTGTTCTTCATAGTTTCCCGATGCATATTTTTCACGTTCTACCACAAATAAGGTATGTGCCATACGATAGACTGCGCCCAATATGCCATCAGCGAGGAGTTCGCGATTCACGTTTTTCGATATGTTACCCAACCGTTGGCCCAAGCGGATATCGTTTATGATGACCGAGAGAATGCGTTTTTCAAAGTGCTTAAAATATCGATCGAATTCAATGTTTACCCCCGGTCCCATTCGCAAAATGATATTGCTTCGATCGGGATCTTCTTGAAAAAATTGCAATGTTTTGGAAATCCGCGCATGAAGATAGTTTATATGAAAGCTCCCAAAGGGAGGCCCTGCACTGATTTCACGAGGATTAATGTGCGCGAATTTTTCCCATTCGCTCACAAACGTCTCAAGCAAAGTAAGAAACACATCTTCTTTGTTTCGAAAATACTGATAAATGGTACCCTTGCCAATCCGCGCCATTTCGACAATGTCGTCCACCTGGGTATCGTAGAATCCTTTTTGTGAAAAAATTTTTTTGGCGCAGTCTAAAATCTGTTTTTTTCTTAGCTCCCCGCGCATTCTTAGCCCATCCGCTACCAATATCCCTAAGAGAGGTATAC
>JAOAAF010000050.1 GCA_026419015.1 Spirochaetota bacterium | reverse complement strand
CAACATGGGTATTCAATTGCTGATTTTAAACGGTTGGGATTTGGACCAGTAGTGTATGAAGATACAATCAGTTATTATCAGGAACTTTTTATGTATGAAGAGTTTAGTGTAAATCTTATGATGAAAGGAATGTCCCAAGATGGTTCCCGATTTTATTTTGTAAATGATTTTAGGAAACTGGATGGTACTGCAGTTGCATCGATACATACAAAAGCATGCTGGTTTGATCTTGAAAAAAGAAAAATTATACCACCGCCAGATCTTTTTCAGATTATGAATAATGTTAATAAGGCACAAGATTTTGAGATAATTTCAAAAAAAAATGTTCGTAAAATAAAAAATCAATAGATAATATCACGAGCTTAAAAAGTGGTATCTTATTGCTAAAAGTGGTGTTTGTAATAGCTATTAATAATCAGATAATTTTTTGAAACGTGTTACAAATTACGGCACAGCATCTTGTAAAGAAAAGAATGCAGGGTTGTCATCGCACTGCTGGATCTTTGCTTGTCCGAATCTGATAATGCAATCGGTGATGAAGAGATCTTTACCGTAGTCCAGCCCGATGTGAAAGCGATCTGTGATAGAGGAAAAATTAAAAAAGCGGGGAATTATCGGCACTCCCGATCTGGTGGTTGCGATGCTTTCAAAAACCGCTGTGTATCTTCAATATCGATAATTTTTTGTGTTAATTCTTCCGAAATTGGTACCTTTTCACCAGTTGTGTAATTTATTATTACCACTACTGCTTCACCTGTTGCTGCACGGCCAACTTTTGGACTGTCGATTGCAAATTCCATAATAAAGCTATGCGTTTTGATCTCCCGTACGCGCGCTTTTGCGGTGATGGTGTCGGGCCAGGTAAGCGAACGGAGGTATCGGCATGAAGAAAACGCTAACACGGGTCCAATTTTTTGCGAAAGCATGGAATGGATAAGGCCGAGTTTTTCATAATAGGCAAATCGGGCGCGTTCAAAATATCGATAATAGATGACATTGTTGACAACGCCAAGGGTATCTAAATCGCTCCACGCAACGTCAATTTGCACAGAAATTGGGAATCGATTATTTTCCTGTGTAAGTGCCATAATAGTGAAGTTGATTGCAGAATGCGGCGAAACTATATTTATAATGAGTCTATGTCAATTCGATTATTTGCGAATAAGTATTGAGAATTTTAACTGAAGAAATAATGCTTTTATCGTCAATGAAGCAATATGGATCGCGTTCGATGTGTGGATTTAATCCTGCACTCCAGGTGGATGCCATACATCCGCCGCAGCTCTTTTGTATTGGGCATTTGCGACATTTTACAGGTCTCATTCGATATTGCAAAGCGATGTCGGAAAAATATATTTTTGAGAAAGATTGTTTGTAGATATTGCCAATACACGAAGGAAATTTTCTGCATGCGTGCACTTCGCCATCGGGAAGCAGGGCTACAAAATTAAATGCGGCACCGCATCCAAACCCAGTGCATCCGCCGAGAAGTTTTCGTTTGAATTTGAATTGCAAAATGTTGAAAAGATTATCTTTAAAGCTGAATACTGAATAGTATTTCGATTCTCTTGCATATTCCACGAGCAAATCAATGAATGCATTCTTTTCGGGCATCGGAAAATTTTTTGCTTCACCCGCACGCGAAATTCGGTTGAAGCTAAAGCGCATTGCAATCCCCTGAAGCTTTTTTGCAAGAGGGATAACCTGTGATAGATTTTCGGAAGAAAGGGTAAGCATCACATGGGTGGATATTCCCATTTCCTGTGCAAGGTGTAAAAAATTCATTGTTTTTGAGAAATGATTTTCTCCGCGAATGGTATCGTTGTACGCTTCATCGCCTTCAAGGCTCACCTGATAGTATATTGGTCGTTGAATGGATACTAATTTCTCGAGTGCTTTTTTCTTCTGTGGATTTCCGAGAATCGAATATGGAATGCAATTCCGTGCGATGAGGTTAAGGATTTCGAAAAATTGCGGATGAGAGAACGGATCTCCACCTGAAAGTGAAATCCGCGGTTTTAAATTGTATGATGCACAAAATTTCAAAAGTTCTGAAATGATGTATTGTGCGTTGCGAAAAGTAGGGATTTCTCGTTGCGATCGATCATAGCAATGTCTGCAACGGTTGGGGCATGCATTTGTCAAATGCCATTGTAATGTGAAAGTGTGGGTGCGTCGCCCGAAAAAAATTTTCTCGTTTAACATTTCGGTGAATGTCCAATTTTATATGGAAGTGCGATTATATTAAATTTATCGCTAATAAAAATTTTGTGCATCGTATTTCGAAATTTGTTATTACGATTCCGCAATGGTACGTGGGAAACATCTTGTAAGTGAATTGCATCGAATGTATCAAACAACATATAGAAGGTGGCGTCTTCTAAAAAACCGTGAATTGCGCGAGGATGCAAAAGAGATGCCACAAATGCGGGGGCAGCGCACGCGGAAACGCTGAGAATTGTCGAGAGATCCAGAACATGTTTTGCAGATTCCAGAAGCGAATGGTCAAAAATTCTCGTAACGATGTTTGGCACATTGTATTTTTTTGAAATGAGTGCCACACAAAGATTTACGATATCGCTGTTGGTTACTGCAATCACGGCGTTTGCATTGTTTATTTTCGCTTTTAATAGTACTTCTTCCGATGCGGCATTACCCTTGACTTTAGGTACGCTTTCGCATGCGGAAAGCTCATTGTGCGCATCATCCCGCTGTTCGATTACGATGACCGATTCTCCTTCATCGAGAAGATGTTTTATCACTCTGCTTCCAATGTTACCTGCACCAGCAACAACGATGTGCCCTTTTGCTGAATGCAATGGAAAGGGTAATATATCGCGAAAGCGAAAGCTTACCAAAAGATCGGTCATGATGCTTATAATAATTGCGAGGATGGATGCGCCTATAAGCATGGTGATTATGCCGTAAAGCTTTACATACCAAGGGGAGTGCAACAAGTTGATGTCGCCAAATCCCACAGTTGTAATGATGGTAATGGTGAAGTAAAACGCATCAATGAAAGAAAGGTTGAGCGTGTAATGAAAAATTGCAACCGTAAAAAGCAGGATTGCAAAAAGAACAATTATTGCGAGTTTCAATTGCTTTGGAAAATTTTGCCACCATTTCATTAAAGTCTTAAACTGCATGCGCGGTTTTCTTTTTAACCCAGCGTTGAGTTCAAAGGTGGGTGATTGTCGGATAGAGAAATTTTCTTTTTTTTCGATAATCCATGTTTTGTCTTCGTAAACAAACGAGGACACAATATGTTTCCCTTTCGATGCAGCGGTAAATACAGGTGCAGCAATTGCTGAGGTCGAAAATACTTTGCACAGTGGAATCGTGTTTCTCAGGTGAGTGCCCAGATGTAAATCGTATATTCGCAATGCGATTGCGATATGCGGGTTAAGCTGTCGCGCTTCAAGCGCGATCGTTACATTTGCCGTATCGTCATCGGTTACGATTGCAATACCCCGTGCCTTCGCAATATTGGCTTTTTTCAACATTGTAACATCGCGTGCATCCCCCTTAATGACTTTAATATTATGTGGGGATGTTTTTTTTAACTGATGGTGATATTCATTGGTAATAACTATGACTCGATATCCGAGATTTGAAAGAATTAATGCAATGCGCTGTCCAATGTGCCCGTATCCACATACGATGTAATGGGTATTACTCATAGGCGCAATTTTTCATCGATTAACCGCATCCCCCACATCCCCCGCCACATCCGCCACCGCAGCCGCTACTGCAACTGCTGCTTCCGCATCCGCTAATTCCGCAGCTTGAAAATGGTCCGGTTTTGTAATTTACAAAGCGCAAGGCGGAAGTAATGTACGAGACAGCATCTGGTAATTCCGACAGCCCAAACACCGCCGCCAAAAGAGTAAGTTCGTTGGTTGTGCCGTTTATGGGGATCACCTTTTTTCTTTTATTAAGCTCAGAATATGTTTCTTTATATTTTTTAATTAACATTGTACCAAAAGCAGTGCGGCGATGTGAAAAATTAATGTAACCAAAAATAGTTATGAAAATAATGGTAAAAAAGAGTAAAAATAGAAAAGGTCGATGAATTTGTAAAGCAATGTATATTTTATAAAGCGAGGTAAATAATAGAATTAATACAAATGATAATACCAATTTCAACAAATAATTTTTTGTTTCGCGGTCAGGTATTAAATTTAAACTTTCAAGTTTTTTTTCAATTCTTTCTACTTCGTGTTGGATGTTGGTTTCTTGATATAATTTTTGGGATTTTTTTTCATCTACAAACGCACTGAGAATTGCCTTTTCAAGAGGATGTTTTGCAGATTCTCTTTTATCGGGACTGATGGACTTTATTGCAGTTTTTATTAATTTCCCATCGACAATAATCAGACCCCGGGTTGCAAGCGAAAGTGCTGCCACATTAATTGCGTGGATTTTCCCACCAGTTAAGTATGCAATTTCGTATGGATCGAGATCGTTGGAGGGATAATTTTTACTGATTTCATAATTTCGCCGTAAATAAAAATAGAAAAGTAGAAGAATGATGAATAATACTGTATAAAACAGGAGGAAATCAGGGCCTTTTAATGCAAAGGGATTGATGTTCATGGTGAAAATCCTTATTTCAACATGGATAACATCTTATCGATTAATTCAATAATTAAAAAAATGGATAAATTCGCATCGGTTGATGGTAGATATACTTGTTCTCTTGCACGTGAAAATATCTGGGGTAATTTATTAAGAGATGGATCGTTAATTTGAGTAATGATTGAATTGAGCGCTTCTTTCCCCGATGAGGGTTTTTCGTTGTGAAATTCCAGTATCGTATATGCGGCAGTTCGAAGCGGTGCTGCAGTTTCTGCGATGAGGTGAACTAACTGTTCTTCTCGGAGGCTTAGCATGGCATAGCGTTCGCGCAAGCGAATTTTAAGATTGAGCAGCATTTGTGCAAGCTGTCGCTTTTTGTCTTCCGCAGGTATGGAGATTCCAGTGAGCGCATCGTGCCCGTATATGACGACATGGCGATTAATTATGTCGCTAAATTTTACGGGAAAATAGGAAGCGGCTTCAGGCAACTCATTTTCCAAAATAAAAAGTATTTTAACTTTTGCCGCTGCGTAAGCATTGCAGTATGCAGATCGAATTTCATTAATTTCTTCCAATTGGAATTTTTTTAAGACGAACAGTAAATTGATATCGGAAGTTTTTCTCATTCTTTTTTCCGCAGCGCTTCCGAAGAGGATTATTGAAGATAAATTCTCTTTAAAATTGGAAAGTGACAAACTAATCAGTTTTTCGATAAGCTCTTTTGAACCTTCTGTGATTGGTAACTCTCTAATATGGGTGAGATTGGGTTCCATTTTATTCCCCAAAATATTAGAATCGATGTTGTATCATTAGGAAATCATTGGTAGATGTCAATATTTTTTAATATGCTTTTGTTATGAGAAAAGAGTTGCCATTGAATTTATAAAATCGCTTGCTGAATTTAAGCCATAATTTAAAATTTTCTTGTTATTGCCTTAAATGTTGATATTCAAAGTGTTTTGAAAAAATTATGAACAATGGGTGCCTTTTATGCTCACAGCAGTTTGCTTTTTTATAGCATAACGAAAATGTGAGAAATTTTTAATATTTTGAGAGAAAGCTATGAGAGGAACTAAAACAAAGGGCATGATGGAAGCGGAGGTAAGCGAGGCGTTAATAAAATTTGAAAAGGAGTATATGGGACGAGGTCCAGCTGAAACAAAATCGTACATTATTGACGACATGATCATCGTGCGGTTAAAAGGTGTGCTTACCAAGGCGGAGGAACAGCTTGCAAAAAGCGAAGAGGGTATGTTTTTAATTAAAAAGCTGCGCGTAACCCTTTTAGAAAAATCTCGCGCACTTCTTGAAGCGATTATCCGCGATATCACCGGGGCTAATGTGGTAAGCATGCATACCGACATAAGCACTGCCACTGGCGAACGCATTGTGGTTTTTACACTGGATAAAAAGTTAAAATAATTTTTACTGAAAACACTTGACGGTTTTTATGTATATACATACAATGGTACACAATAAAATGTTACTTTAAGGGAAAGGATGACTATTTAATAGCTGCTGGTTATAAATGTATAAAGCGAATAGCCTTTTTCATGCAAAGCTTCGTGTGAAAGAGGATATTCGGTGGAGTGACAGTAGCTGTTGAATCGTAAGCCGGTGTTTATCCGAAAAAAGAATGGGAATACCGGCTTTTTTTGTCACCACAACGCGTTTAATTTAGTAGTGTTTCCTTCTTTCGTCATGAAGGATAAATTAAAAGTATTTGTGAGGGTGCGTGATGAACAATAACAAAGCAATGATGGCTTCAATTGATGGCAATACTGCGGCAGCACATGCTGCATATGCATTTACTGAAATTGCGGGAATTTATCCCATAACGCCATCGTCGCCGATGGCAGAATTGGTTGATGAGTGGGCTGCCTATGGAAGAAAAAATATTTTTGGTGAAACGGTTAAAGTAATAGAAATGCAGTCTGAAGCAGGAGCTGCAGGGGTTGTTCATGGTGCACTTCAGTGCGGTGCGCTTGCAACAACTTTTACCGCAGCGCAGGGTTTGCTCCTTATGATTCCCAACATGTATAAGATATCAGGTGAATTGTTGCCAGGAGTGTTTCATGTAAGCGCGCGTTCTCTTTCCACTCATGCGCTGTCAATTTTTGGAGATCATGCTGATGTGTACGCCGCCCGACAGACCGGCTTTGCAATGATAGCAAGCGGCAGCGTTCAGGAAGTAATGGATTTGGCAAGCATCTCGCATTTATGTGCAATCGAAGCGCGCATACCATTTCTCCAGTTTTTCGATGGTTTTAGAACATCGCATGAAATACAAAAAATCGAGTTAATAGATTATGAAGTATATAAGAAGCTTTTAAATTGGAAAAAGCTTGCTGAGTTTCGAAAAAATGCGCTCGGCCCAGATAATCCTGTCACAAGGGGGACAGCTCAAAATCCCGATATATATTTTCAATTCCGCGAAGCTCAAAACATTTTTTACAATGCGGTTCCCGGGATTGTTCAAAATTACATGCAACGCTTAGGTGAAATTACTGGGAGAAAATATTCTCTCTTCGATTACTTTGGTTCTCCGGATGCCGAACGAGTTATCGTAGCAATGGGTTCAGTGGTGGAAACAGCACGCTTGGCAGTTGAAAAGCTCACCAAAAAAGGAGAAAAGGTAGGTGTTGTCGCGGTAAGACTATTTCGGCCATTTTCATCTAAAGCCTTGCTCGCAGCGATCCCAACCACTGTAACGCGCATTGCGGTTCTCGACAGAACTAAAGAACCTGGTTCGTTAGCCGAACCATTGTGCCTTGATGTTCGCAGCGCATTTTATGGAAGCGGTCGAACCCCAGTTATCGTTGGTGGTCGATATGGACTTAGTTCAAAAGATACTACGGCTGAGCAAATTTTGGCGGTGTTTGAAAATCTCGCAGCCGAAAAACCAAAAGATGGTTTTACGATAGGAATTATCGATGATGTGACGCACACGTCGCTTCCCACTCCAAAAGTTTCGCTTGAATCTGAAAATGTGTTTGAAGCAAAGTTTTTTGGAATTGGGGCAGATGGAACTGTTGGTGCAAATAAGAATTCGATTAAAATCATCGGCGATCGCACAGAGAAATACGTGCAGGCATATTTTGCCTACGATTCGAAGAAATCGGGTGGGGTAACGGTATCGCATTTGCGGTTTGCGGATAGACCTATTCGAGAGACCTATCTTGTCAACAATCCCGATTTTGTTGCATGCCACGTGCCAGCGTACCTGGAAAAATACGATGTGCTCAAAGGATTAAAGCCTGGTGGAACATTTTTGCTAAATAGCCTTTGGGAAGGCGAGGAGCTTGAAAAACATCTTCCCGCACGAGTAAAACGTTATCTTGCGCAAAACAACATTCGATTTTTCATCATCAACGCAACCAGAATTTCTGAAGAATTGGGAATGCCAGGCCGTACCAACACCATTATGCAAGCGGCATTTTTTAAAGTGTCGGGGGTGATTCCCTATGAGATTGCAGTTGAAGAGATGAAGGATGCGATCAAAAAGACCTATGGGAAAAAAGGCGATGATATAGTGGAGCAAAATTATCGAGCTGTCGATAGAGGGGGCGAAGAAGTCGTTGAGGTAAAAATTCCAGAGCATTGGAAAAATGCGGTGGATGAAAAAGAAAAAGAAAATCCTTCTCTGCCAGAATTTGTGACCAAAATTATGATCCCAATCATGAAACTCGAAGGAGATAATCTCCCTGTCAGCGCTTTTCTAGATAGACTTGATGGAACTTTCCCACAGGGAACAACTGCCTACGAAAAGCGGGGTGTCGCAATCAATGTACCGGAATGGATTCCTGCCAATTGCATTCAGTGCAACCAGTGTTCGTATGTTTGTCCCCATGCGGCAATTAGGCCATTTTTGTTAAATGCGGAAGAAAAAGCCGCTGCGCCCAAGGAAATAGAAACGCTAAAAGCTGTTGGTAAGGGCTTGGAGGGTTTGGAATTTCGCATTCAGGTGACAGTACTCGATTGCATGGGATGTGGAAATTGTGCGCAGGTATGTCCCGCAAAGGAAAAAGCGCTGGTGATGAAACCGCTGGAATCGCAGCTTTCGCAACAACCCCTGTGGGATTATTTGATAAAAAATGTTTCGTATAAGGATCATTTAGTAAATAAATATACAGTGAAAGGGAGCCAATTTGCGCAGCCGCTGTTTGAATTTTCAGGTGCCTGTGCGGGGTGTGGCGAAACTCCCTATATAAAGCTTATCACCCAGCTTTTTGGGGAACGAATGATTATTGCGAATGCAACAGGATGTTCATCGATCTATGGCGGTTCGGCTCCATCGACGCCATATTGTAAAAATGCGGATGGACGTGGTCCCGCGTGGGCAAGCTCGCTCTTTGAGGACAATGCTGAGTATGGCTATGGAATGCAACTTGCATCAGCACAGTTGCGCATGCGCGCGAGGCGTTTTTTTGCTGCACTTGCCCAGCAGCCCGATGTTCCCGATCAAATAAAAGGAGCAATAAGGGAAATTGAAAATGCACCAGAGGCAATTCCATATGCAGCAATCTTACAATTGAAAAAATCTCTTGAGTCATGGCATGATCCGAGAGCAGACGAAGCGCTTATACTCGTAAGGTATCTCGACAAACGATCGATTTGGATTGTTGGCGGTGATGGCTGGGCCTACGATATCGGTTTTGGCGGACTCGATCATGTATTGGCATCAGGCGATGATGTGAACTTATTGGTGCTCGATACAGAAGTGTATTCGAATACCGGGGGGCAATCTTCTAAATCTACCCCAACCGCTGCAATTGCGAAATTTGCCGCATCGGGGAAAAAGGTGAGCAAAAAGGATCTTGGATTGATGGCAATATCCTATGGCTATGTGTATGTGGCACAAATAGCGATGGGTGCAAATCAGGCTCAGACGCTCAGAGCGATTCGAGAAGCAGAATCGTATCCAGGACCTTCGCTCATCATTGCATATTCATCGTGCATCAACCATGGCATTCGCGCGGGAATGATGGTGGCGCAGGAAGAGATGCGCAGAGCAGTGGAATGCGGTTATTGGCATCTGTATCGTTACGATCCGAGGCTCTTAAAAGAAGGGAAAAATCCTTTTATGTTGGATTCTAAAGAGCCAGATTGGTCATTATTTAGAAATTTCCTTTTAAGCGAAACGCGATTTTCTTCCTTGCAACACGAATTTCCGGACGTGGCGGAAGAGCTGTTTAAGGCAGCGGAAGAAAATGCACGCCGGCGCTATGAGCGATATCGGCAGCTTGCTGCTGGTGCATCGGTAGAAGAGGTGAAGGGAGGCGAGTGACAATGGGGAAAGCAGTTATCATAATGGGTTCAAGTGCAGACAAGGAACATTGCGAAAAAATCAAAAAGGCATTAGCGATGTTTAATGTTGATTGTGTAATGCGCGTGGCATCGGCGCATAAAGTTCCGCTGAAAGCTCTTGAAATCGTGCGTGAATATGAGAATGAACATGTTGTGTTTATTACGGTCGCGGGGCGAAGCAATGCGCTTTCTGGATTTGTCGATGCCAATACAATGCGACCGGTAATTGCCTGTCCTCCGTATGGTGAGAAATTTTCTGGTGCAGATATTTTTTCAACAATTCGAATGCCATCGGGTGTAGCGCCCATGTTAGTGCTTGAACCAGCAGAGGCTGCGCTTGCCGCTGCAAAGATTTTTGCCTTAACGGATAAAGCTGTTGCGATGAAAGTTGTAGAATTCCAAAAAGAAAAGCGCGAGGAAATCGAGAAGGCGGATGAGCAAATGCGGGGGAAATAATTACCATGCACATTTAAAATTGAGCATTATACCATCTTCGAAGTGAGGTGATGAATATGGGGAGCGTAAAAGATTTCCATGTAGTGAGAGCTGCGACAGAAAATGAGCCTGGAGTTGGAGAGTTCGTGTTTTCCGATAGATACTCGGTGTTCGATTGGGGAGAAATGCCCGATCATATCCAGGGGAAAGGGTATGCCCTGTGCACACTGGGATTGTATTTTTTTAAAAAGCTCGAAGAGATGGGAATCAAACACCATTGCCTCGGTGTAAAGATGGGCAACTCTATTATCCAGTATGAACAGCTGTCCGCACCGGTAAATTCTTTTCTTTTTAAAACATATCGGGTAGTGAAGCCAGAAGTGAAAGATGGCAGGTACGATTACTCGGTATATAAAAAAATTTCTTCGAATTATCTTATCCCCCTTGAAGTGATTTATCGAAATACGCTACCGGAGGGAAGCAGTGTATTTCGTCGCCTTAAAGAAGGCTCAATTACGCCTGCGCAATTGGGGTTAAAAGAAATGCCAACACCGGGCCAAGTGTTGGAAAAGCCAATCGTTGATGTTTCAACAAAACTCGAAGCGACAGATAGATATATCGGCTGGGATGAAGCCCAGGAGATTGCAGGATTGAGCACTGCAGAAGTCCAACAATTGAAAGATATTGTGCTTGCAATTAATGATCTTATCACCCGTGAAGTAAAAAAGGCGAATTTAATCAATGAAGATGGGAAGTTTGAATTTGCATTCGATGAACATCGCAATCTCGTGGTGGTTGATATCTTAGGAACTCCTGATGAATGCAGATTTACGTGGAATCAATTGCCAGTAAGCAAAGAAGTGCTTCGAAAGCACTATCGCGAATTTAACTGGTATAAGGAGGTGGAAGAAGCAAAAAAGAAGGATAAAATAAATTGGAAAAGCCTTGTACAATCAACGCCCCCAGCCCTTCCCCCAAAAACAGTAGAACTTGTTTCACAATTATATAAAGCATGCTGCAATGAAATAACCGGAAAGCGATGGTTTGATGTACCAAGCGTGGAAAATATTCTTGCGCAGCTTTCATATTAGCGGATTGTTCAATTTAATTCACTCGTCGCGTTTTCGCAGTAAAAAATATGTAATTGTTTTTTGTGGTGTATTATTTACTTGCCAATTTTAATCTCATTTTTTTATGCATAATAAAATCTATTGCGGTTATTCGATTAAGCGAAAATGAGGTATAAATGAGGCCAACCGTTCGATTTTTAAGCGATGAACTCATTGATCGCATTGTCGATGAAGCGCGAGAGGTATTGTGTGAGCTTGGTGTCGAAATACGTAACAAAAGGGCTGTGGAGATCCTTGCATCGCATGGAGCTCGAGTTGATGAAGCAAAGGGGCGGGTGTATATTCCGGGCCAGTTAATTGATCGAGCACTTGCCACAGTGCCTTCATCGTTCCAATTGTTTGATGTCCATGGGAATCTCGCGTGCGATTATCGAGGGTATAATGTTCACTTTGCGCCGGGTTCTGCGGCAATAAATATTCTCGACTATGAAACGGAGGAATTGCGAAAGCCGACAACGCGCGATTTTATTGCTTTTTCGAAAATCATGTGCAATCTTAAATTTATTCAGGCAACAAGCACTGCATTTATTCCGGCAGATGTTCCACAAAAAATATCCGATAGCTATCGGCTTTTTTTAAGCCTGCTGTACTGCGAAAAGCCAGTAGTTACCGGCGCGTTTACCAAAGAATCGTTTTGGGTGATGAAGGATATGCAAGTTGCCGTGCGGGGCGATGAAAAGGAACTTGCAGAAAAGCCACTAACGATTTTTTCATGTTGCCCAACATCGCCGCTTAAGTGGAGCGATACGACCTGCGAGAATTTGCTGGATTGCGCGTCATATCGGATTCCTGTTGAGTTCATCGCGATGCCGCTTTCGGGGTTTATGGCGCCAGTGACGATGGTTGGTACGCTGGTGCAACATACGGCTGAGACGTTAAGCGGTGTGGTCATTGGTCAATTAGCATCTCCGGGAACGCCAATGCTTTATGGAGGTTCGCCGGCGATTTTCGATGTGCGGTATGAAACAACCCCCATGGGAGCGGTTGAAACCGAAATGATCGATTGCGCATATAATGAGATTGGCAAACGCCTTTCGATGCCCACGCAGGCATACATTGCCTTTAGCGATTCGAAACTCTTAGATGCGCAAGCGGGACTTGAAACTGCAATGGGAGCAACGCTGGCGGCGCTTTCTGGTATAAATAGCGTCTCAGGTCCTGGTATGCTCGATTTCGAAAGCGCACAAAGCCTTGAAAAGCTTGTACTCGATAATGAAATATGCGGGATGGTGTTGCGATTGGTGAAAGGAATTTCCCCAAAGGAAGATTTTCCTGCAATGCCAATTTTTCATGAACTTTTACACGAAAAACATTTGCTCATTTCAAAGCATACGAGGAAATATTTGCGGGAAGAAATATATTTTCCAGGAATCACGATTGACCGTGCCAACAGGTCGCGATGGAAAGAGGAAGGCGCAAAACAATTAAAAAAGCGAGCGCACGAGGAAGTAAAGCGATTGATTCGAGAATATCAGCCAACAGTCCTTGCAACAGAAAAGGTTCGTGGTATTATTTCACTTATGGAACGCGAAGCGAAGAAAAATGGTATGGATCATCTCCCGGAGCGAAGCGAATGAGGCGTATTGAAAATATCGATGCACATTCGCTCTCAATAGACCAATTCGCGGGGTTGCGAAATCAGGGTCTTCCCGAAAAAACAAAAATCACCACGACGGTGAAAATGCTTTATGAGAAAGCTTTGGCGCTATTTCGAGAGATGGCAACTCCAAAAGCAGTTGTTGCGGAGGTAAGTTTAGAGGAATTTATGGATATCTATCGTGGAGAAGGAGCAAATGATGTCCCATCGGTTGTCGAGATAATCGCACCGAAGGCTCGCGCAGTTGTGCTTTTTGCGCTTACATCAGGTCAGGAAGTAAGCAATGAAATAAAACGGCTATTAGATGAAAAGGATGTAGCGTTGGCATACATGCTCGATATTGTTGCGTCGGAGGGAACAGAAAAGGCTGCAGAGGAACTCACGCAGCGCTGTGTCGAATTGTGCAAAAAAACTGGGAAATTTTTCGATGGCGATGCGGTACTTCGCTATAGCCCGGGGTATTGCGGGTGGCATGTGAGTGGCCAAAAAAAACTCCTTTCGTTTTTACATGCGAATGAAATTGGCATTACCCTTACGGAAAGCTTTTTAATGAGCCCGGAAAAGTCTATCTCGGGCGCGATGATTGCCGGAGAAAGAAAAATTCATTTTTTTAAGAACAATTTTGCGTTTTGCAAATCGTGTACGCATAAATCTTGTCGGATTCGGATTCGCGATTTGGAGGGAAAAAATGCACGCGATTGAACTTTTAAAGCAAAGCATCATCGATGGCGATGAAGAGAAGGCATCGCTCTATGTCAATGAAGCGCTCGCTGCAAAAATAGATCCACAACGAATCGTAAATGAAGCCCTTATCGATGGCATGAATGTTGTTGGGGAACGATTTCGCGTACATGAGATTTTCCTTCCAGAGGTGCTCCTTGCAGCAAAAGCGATGTATGCAGCGCTTGCGAAAATTAAACCTCTTTTTATAAAAGAAAAGATGCCAACCCGAGGAAAAGTGGTAATTGGTTCTGTGCAGGGAGATTTGCACGATATTGGAAAAAACCTCGTGGCAATCATGCTTGAAGGGGCGGGATATGAAATTATCGATTTGGGGACCGACGTTTTACCTGAAAGATTTGTCGATGAGGCGGTAAAGCAGAATGCTCAGGTCATCGGCATGTCGGCTCTTTTAACTACTACCATGCCAGTGATGGGGAAGGTGATGGAGATTCTGAAGGAGAGAGGTCTTTTGGGTAAAATCAAGGTGATCATCGGCGGTGCACCGGTGAACGATGATTTTTGTAAAGAAATTGGAGCCGATGCATATTGCTATGATGCGGCGAATGCGGTTGAAACAGTAAAAAGGCTTTTGAATGAACGCGTATAGGATTGTGCGATGAAAGATCTTCGAGAGAGAGTGCACAGTGGGAATATCTTGGTTGCCGATGGGGCAATGGGAACCATGCTTATGGCGCGCGGCTATGGAAGCGAAAAGGTTCCGGAAATGGTAAATTTGGAATGCCCGGAAATCCTTGAAGAAATTGCGCGCATGTACATAAAAGCAGGTGCTGATATTGTTCAAACGAATACTTTTGGTGCATCCCCGCTCAAACTCGAGAAAAGCAATTTATCGCATAAGATGAAAGAAATCAATGCCGTGGCAGTGCAAGCTGCGCGCACTGCCGCGGGTGCGCAGGTTTATGTCTGTGCATCTGTCGGACCAACGGGACGAGTGTTAAAACCATATGGCGATGCAGAACCCGAAGCCGTAAAGGATAGCTATGTCAAGCAACTGGAAGTTTTGGTAGAAAGCGGCGTTGATGCAGTTTGCATAGAAACGATGACTGATCTTTCCGAGGCAATCCTTGCCCTTGAAGCCGCTAAAAAGGTTGCAAAAGAAATTCCAATTATTGTTACAATGACATTTGAATATACTTCAAAAGGTTTTTATACAGTGATGGGAGCTAGCATCGAACGATCTGCGAATGAACTCGAAAGTCGCGGTGCCGATATCATTGGTTCAAATTGCGGAAACGGCATTGAGAAAATGGTCATGATTGCGCGGGAGTTTCGAAAATATACGAAGCTTCCAATAATTGTGCAGCCAAATGCTGGCTTACCGCAGATTAAAAATGGGAAAATCTTATATCCCGAAACCCCAGAATTTTTTTCACGGTATATCCCAATATTGCGAGACATTGGAGTTTCAATTATCGGCGGCTGTTGTGGAACTACCCCAGATCATATTGCAATTATTCGGAATATGCTCAATGCGAATGGGGTGCAGCAAAATCATTGAAACAAGAGGTGTGGCGATGAGCGAGAGCAACAAAAGGATTTTTGATGATTCAACGATAAAAAATTTTACATTTCATTTTATCTTTCGAACTGAAGGAATTAGCTATTTTGTTATCGTTCCAATTCTGATTATATTCTTGATAATAACAATTGATTTGACAGTAGAACAAATTAAATTTTTTCTTATCTGTGTGGCGTTTGCATTTCCGATTTCCTTTATTACAACTCAGGTAAATAATATAATCGTTGTAAATCCCGTTCAAAAATACTTTTCTTTATTGTTAGCTGGGGATGAAATTTCTGATGATTTGTATGCTTCTGCATTTATGCGATTCTTATCGCTTCCATATTGGCATAGTATCGGTGCTTTTTTTCGATGGGTGTTTGGGTTATCAATGTTTACAATCCCAGTAACGTTGTCACCACATTTTTCTTCGATACAAACTTTTATTGTATGGCTGAGCATCCCTATTTGCGCGCCTTCGGGCATGGTATTGTATTTTCTTCTCACTGAAATATTTGTGCAAGATATTTATAATAAGGGGGTGTTTCCCAAAATACCACCGCGTTTTTATTTTCATCGAAAGATTGATCTTACAAAAAAAATGATGATTTCGATTACGGTGATTGTTTTTACTCTTTTCTTTGTTATGATGGCATTCATCGCATCGATTATTGAACGCGGTGCATCGAATGTATTGTACTTATGGTGGAAGTTAATTTTCTTTAGCGTCATCGCATTAATATTTACTTTGCTTATTGCAAGACTTCTTGCAAAGTCTTTTCTCGTTAAAATTGATATAATCAAAGAATTTTTAAGTGTGGTGGGTGAAGGACAATTAGCTGCTTTCACAAAAAAAATTGCTGTTTCCGATGAACTTGCTGAAATTAACGTTGCAGTGTATAATATGAAAGAAAATCTCCGACACATGGTGGATTTGATTCGAGTTAGTTCGCTTGAACTAAAAAAAACCAGCAATGATATGAAAGTCTCTTCGGAAAAATTTTCGGAAGTATCCCGAGATCTTTCCTCGATTATTGAAGAAACGAGTTCAGCATATGAACAGATGTCTTCATCGTTTGAAATGATCGTGGGCAATATCAAAGCACAAGTAGAACAGGCTGATACGGTAAATCAAGAATTGTTCCAAATTAATTCATCGAATTCAATTTTAACAAAACAAATTGAGGAGTTAAGTGGAACGTTTTATGACGCGATTAGCGGTGTGGAAAAAGGCAAAGAAACGATACAGCGATCGGTTGCCGCAATTACCGATATATCGCGTTATTTGGAAACCGTTGAAACGACGGTGACAACAATCAATGATATTGCAGATAAAATTAATCTATTGGCATTGAATGCAGCAATCGAAGCGGCGCGTGCAGGTGAACATGGAAGGGGTTTTGCAGTTGTTGCCGATGAAGTGAACAAGCTTGCTGATCAGACAGCGTCGTTGGTAAAGGGGATTCAAACAACAATAGAAGAATACACGACCAAAATTAAAAGCGAAATAAAATTTATAAACGAAACCCAATCGCTATTTGAGTTAGTACGAGGCAAAATGATTGCAACCGAACGCGTCCTCGATACTACTCAGAAATTTACGAAGGAACTCTCAGCGCAGAATGTAAACATTCTTGGGAAAATACAACATTTGGAACAGCTCTCAAAAGAAATATACAATACATCGCATGAGCAAAAAATAACAATAGATGAGTTAACCAGCGCGATCAATTCAATTAATCAAGTTGCTACCCAAACAGCAGAAGAATCCTTTTTAATTCAGAAACTTTCAGAAAAGTTAGAGGAAAATGCTGAGAAATTGCTTGAAAACATAGAATATTTTAAAACTTCAATTTCGACGACTTAAATAAAAATTGCGAATGCGAATAAATGATGATTGGAAAGCACATAGATGTAATTGCAATATGAGAATCAATCTGCTGTCGTGCGTTCGGAATGTATTACACGCACTGTATTGATTAAAAAGAATTATTTTCGCGCCATGATGCGATATTACATAAAAAGGCCAATCCCTGCATATATAAATGCGCCGTTAAATTTCAACACGGCTTTTTCGCCATTGTTAAGGAGCATTGTCGTCTCGCCATCGGTAAGGGGACTGATGGTTGCATGTCGAATGCGAACTCCCAGAAGAAGGATAATGTTATTTTCTTCTATTCCAATTTCGAATGTCCCAATAAAGCCGAGGGAATTTCCCGAATAGGATTTTTCAAAAAGAGCCGCATCGGGAGTGCCGATATTTTGATTGCTGTACCCTTCAATAATGATAAATTTTACTTTCCCTTTGCATATCCCTGCTCCCCCACCGACAAGAAAGTAAAAAGCCATTGCATTGTATGTAGAAAAATAGTATTTGTAATAAACTGAAGGAAATGCATATAAAAATACGCCAACAGGATTTACTTGCAAAACGCCTTCCCCATTTGGATCTATTATCTCGATTGGCATAAAAATCGGGAAGCAAAGGCCTGCCAACAACCCAGCGCCATATCCGGAATCGGAGAAAACACGCATTTCCCCTTCAACGTTTATGTCGAAATTTAATTCGGAATCCCCTTTTTCTGTTTTATATCCACTAAGCCCGTAAGTGTTTTCGAGATGAATTCGATATCGTTCGGCAAGCTCTTCGCTATAGGTAGTGATATCGGGATTTTTGTTGATACCAAAGCCGCCAGCAATGAAAGCAAAAACGTTAAATTTCTCATCGATATGATGGGTAGGCGTATTATGTTGCTTTTGGTTTTCGTTTCCTATATTTGTTGGGTTCGTGGCTGGATTCTCCAATACGCGTCCAAAGGACAACACAGTACCATTTTCAAAAACAATTCTTTCAATTTCATCTGAAGGATAAACTCTCGGAATTATTTCAGATTGCATCAAAAGCGTCACGGAAGATTCTTGAATTCGAAGAATTTTACATAATTGAATTGTTCCATCTTTTTTATGGATTCGATCATTTGGTACCATTTTCGGATTAACTTCAACACCACCCGCGAATACAATTTTTTGAATCTCGTGAAGTGAAATTTCAAGAGCGTGAAATGTTGAACTGTCTTTATAAATGAGTTTGTCTGCGCTGGTTGATTTTATTTCGCCGTATAATACCTTGCCGTTGGTAAGATATATTTCATCAGCGAGAAGCGGACTGTTTCCTATTAATACTATGAAGCATAATGTGTATTTTAATAATTTGTTCATCGATATACCTCTTTTAACGAAAATTGAATAATCTAAAAAACACGATGATTGTTCAAGCTTTTTTCTTAAAGCGAAATTATTTTAAAACATTTTCGCAATGATCGCAGCGATCATTTGTTGCACCGCTTAAGGAAGTAATACTTTTAAAGTTTTTTCTTCGCGTTTTGAATTTTATTCATGTTCTTTAATAAATTTTCCGATACCAATATTGGCATGTTATCAATGACCAAAAGGGAGGATGTTATGGAACACCTTATAAAGATGCTACGGGAACTTTATTGCGATCATGGACTTGTCGCGTTAAAAGGGGGAACTGAAGTAGAGGATATGAGTTTTGAGGAAATCGCATTTTTGAAGGCATTGGGTGGTGATCTTTTACCTATCATTGTAAAAATCGGTGGACCAGAGGCTCGAAACGATATGCGGGCATGTAAATCGATTGGTATTGACTGCATCCTTGCACCGATGATTGAATCCGAATATGCCCTTGTTAATTTTGTTCAAACCGTTCAAAGCATTTATGGCGATGATCTTCCCTTTTTGGCTATTAATATCGAAACGATTACGGGATTTGAAAATTTGGACCGTATTACCTCTTGCGAGGAATTCGCGTACATCGATCAGGTCACAGTAGGTCGAAGCGATCTTTCCGCGTCTATGCATAAAACAAATGATGACGAAGATGTGTACATGGTAACAGAATCGATAGTTCGTTGGTCAGAAGAACTTGGAAAAATTACATCTGTTGGAGGTAAAATTACAGTAAACAATGCGCCTGTGATTCAATCGCGCATACGACCTCACAGGATTAATACGCGCCATATGGTGTTTGAACTTTCGAAATGCCCAGATATTGGAATGGGTATACGGCGTGGCCTTGAATTTGAAATCGAACTTTATAAATCGCTTGCGGATATTGAACCATCAAAACGAATGGTGTATGCGAAATTAATCGACACGACACATCAGCGGCTTATCCCCAAAGATATTCTTAAAAAAGCGGCGGGATAATTATTTTTTATCGAAAAATTGAAATACCACATAATCTTTCTTCTCACATGATGTAAATTGTTAAAACAATACTGATGCATCGTGAGAAAAAATTTTTCTTAAAAAAATATTTCAAGATCGAAAAAAATATAATTTTCTTGAATAGTTTATAAAAAACTCACTTTTGGTGATATACGAAAACGATTGAGGACCATCATCTATATCGTATAGCGTTCCAATAGTTAAATTTCACTTAAAAAAGCATTAGGATTGAAGTTAGCTGGTTTTCATTTAATAAATATTATAAACGATTATGCGGATGAATTAATTAGAACATTTAAATTTAATCGTAAATAAATTTGAATTTATGTATCATGAAAAATATAGGTAAATATGAATTGATTTTTGAATGGATATGAGATAAATTTACTTTAAGGAGTATGGGTTAGATCGATTTGCACGTCTGGATTGATTCATAATATGAAAACCCCTTTAATTTTAGACATCCGCGGTAACTCACTTGACGATGGTCCTGGGATTCGAACGGTGATTTTTTTTAAAGGATGCCCCCTTTCATGCGTGTGGTGCCATAATCCGGAAAGCAAAAAAGCGTCAGCTGAACTTTCTTTCGATCAGAGTCTGTGCATCGGGTGCGATTCATGCATTCGCTTATGTTCGCAAAAAGCGCTTTCGCGAAAACACCAAGGATTTGTTGATCGTAAAAAATGTACCCATTGCTTTAGTTGTACTAACGTATGCCCATCGGGTGCGCTTTCTCGCGTTGGGAAGGTATTGTCTGTTGATGAAATAATGAACATCGTTATGAGGGATATGCCATTTTATGAACATTCAGGTGGAGGTGTAACTCTCTCAGGAGGAGAGCCCACGCTCTTTATGGATTTTTCATCCCAACTATTGCAGAAATGTAAAGAGAAAAGAATTCATACCATTATTGAAACATGTGGGCATTTCAATTGGAAGGAGTTTGAATCAAAAATTCTACCATGGGTTGATGCGATTTACTATGACATAAAACTTATGGATTCTTCGCTGCATAAAAAATACTGCGGTGTGAACAATGATACAATATTAAATAATTTTAAAAAGCTCGTCGCGTTATTTTTTCAAAAAAAAATCGATTTGCTTGCACGAACTCCGCTTATCCCTAACATTACTGATACTCCGGAAAACTTAGCTGCGATTGCACAGTATCTTGCGTCCCTTGGCATCGATCGTGCTATTTTATTACCATACAATCCGCTATGGCATTCAAAGAGCAAAAAACTTGGTGTTGAGGAAACGTGTGAAGTGCTTAAAAAGGAAACGTGGATGGATAACAATAAAATTGAAAAATATAAGCAAATATTTTCTCGTATGGGTTTATCTGTATAAAAGAGAGGAAAAGTGCAATGAAAAAGTTTTACCATGGAAAGACTGTTTACATCACGGGCGGATCAAGCGGGATTGGGCTTGAATGTGCAAAACTCTGCGCATCTTTTGGTGCTCATGTTGTCATTATTGCACGAGATCAAAATAAGCTTGAATCGGCATGCAAAGAAATTTCACGATTTCGGAAAAACGATGCGCAACGAATTTCGTGGGCATCGCTCGATGTAACCGGTGCGGCCGAGGTGGAAAGAAATATTCCACTGATTGTGGGAAAACATGGATCTCCTGAAATCCTCATCGCATGTGCAGGAGAAAGTTATTCTGATTATTTTGAAAACATTGGTTTTGAAAAATTCGATGCAATTATGAAAGTAAATGTTTACGGCTTGCGAAATATTATCTTTGCTCTCCTTCCGTACATGAAGAATAAATCATCGCATATATCAATTGTGTCATCGCTTGCAGGTCTTGTTGGAGTGTTTGGGTATACTGCTTATGGAACATCGAAATTCGCAGCAGTAGGTTTTGCTGAATGTTTGCGGCCTGAATTAAAACGATATGGCATTACTATCAGCGTAGTATGTCCTCCTGAAGTCGATACCCCACTTTTGCGAAAGGAACTTGTAAGCGCACCGCGCGAGGGACAAGCGGTAAAAAAATTTGCCGGATTTTTGACACCGCAGTTTGTTGCTAAGGTGATGTTGAAGAAAATTGCGCAGAAAAGCTTCCTCATTATTCCTGGCTTTCGCGCGAAGATGACGTATTTTTTTCATCGTCATTCGAATGGAAGAATTTCGCGAATAGTGTCGGATTTGATTATAAAGATCCGTGCAAAAAATAGTAAATTGTAAAGCGTATACTGCCATGTAAGCTGGTGAATCGGATTACGCAATAACAAACATCGTCGCAGCGTGTTAGTTCCTAAAGAGATAATTTGTTGCGTTTGGCTCTTTCATGTGAGGTGATCTTTTAATAAAAAAACAACGGGAAAATCGAGATATGTAAGGTTTAAAGATTATTTGGTAAATAGGCGATAGCGTCGATTTCTATACGAGCTCCTTTAGGGAGAGCGCTTACAGCATACGTTGTCCGTGTCGGAA
>JAOAAF010000049.1 GCA_026419015.1 Spirochaetota bacterium | reverse complement strand
TCACTACCCAAATCCGTCGCATCGGCGCCTCTTGTGATTGGACGCGCGAGCGATTTACCCTCGATGAGGGGTTGTCGAAGGCAGTGCGCAAAGTTTTCGTCGATTTATACAAAGAAGGTCTCATCTATCAGGGCTATCGCATCATTAACTGGTGCCCGCGATGCCGCACTGCGCTTTCCGATATAGAGACCGAGTATGAAGAACTTAGCGGCGCGTTGTATTATATCCGTTATCCGTTTAAGGAGAATCAAGGATATATCACAGTCGCTACCACAAGACCTGAAACAATGCTCGGAGATACCGCAGTAGCGGTAAATCCTACCGATGAACGCTACAATCGCTTTGTTGGCAAAATGCTCGTGTTGCCTTTGGTCAACAGGGAGATTCCCATCATTGCGGATGGTTTTGTGTCCAAAGAATTTGGGACGGGATTGGTAAAAGTTACCCCTGCACACGATCCCAATGACTTTGAAATTGCCATGCGGCATAATCTCCCTGAAATTGTGGTGTTGGATGAACGCGGTTACATTAACGAGAATGGTGGAAAGTACTGCGGGCTTGAGCGCTTTGAAGCGAGAAAAAAAATAATAGAAGATCTCAAGGCGCAGGGGCTTTTGGAGAAGATCGAAGATCACCATCATGCGGTGGGACACTGCTATCGATGCCATACCATCATTGAGCCATATATGTCGAAACAATGGTTTGTGAAAGTTAAACCGTTAGCAGAGGAAGCGATTCGCGCAGTGGAGGATGGCAGAATACGGTTTGTTCCACGGCATTGGGAAAAGACTTATTTTGAGTGGATGCACAACATTCGCGATTGGTGCATTTCGCGCCAGCTATGGTGGGGGCATCGCATTCCCGCATTTTATTGCGACTCGTGCGGGCATATCACCGTGGCGCTTGATGATCCATCGCAGTGCGAAAAGTGCAATTCGAGGGCACTTCGCCAAGATGAGGATGTGCTCGATACGTGGTTTTCATCGGCGCTTTGGCCATTTTCCACAATGGGATGGCCAGAGATGACCGATACGCTTAAAAAATACTATCCAACTTCAGTATTGGTGACGGGATTCGATATTATCTTCTTTTGGGTTGCGCGCATGATCATGATGGGGCTCAAATTTATGAAGGATGTGCCCTTTCGCGATGTCTACATTCATGCGCTTGTGCGCGATGAGCATGGGCAGAAGATGAGCAAATCCAGGGGGAATGTGATCGATCCGCTTGTCGTGATGGAAAAGTATGGTACCGATGCGTTTCGTTTCACGCTTGCCATCTTTGCCGCGCAAGGACGCGACATCATCCTTTCAGAAAAGCGAATCGAAGGATATCGCGCATTTTGCAATAAGATATGGAATGCGGTGCGATTCATTCTTATGAATGTGGGCAATGGATTTGTCCCGCATCCGCTTAACATCGAAAAATTAGAACAATTCGATCGATGGATCTTGCACCGATTAAATGATACTATTGCAACTGTAACTTCATCGCTTGAAGAATATCGCTTTAACGATGCTGCGCAGGCAATCTACGAATTTTGGTGGCATGAGTTTTGCGACTGGTATGTAGAGATGGTAAAAAACCGCCTATATGGCGATTCATCATCAGAATCAGCAGAAACTGCCCGGCAAGTGTTGTATTATGTGCTTAAAAATGCAGCGAAGATTTTGCATCCATTTATGCCATTCATTACCGAAGAGATTTGGGAAAAGATAAAGCAAGAAGGCGAAACGCGCATCATACGGGAAGGTTGGCCAACTTCGGATGCGCGATTTTATTTTGAAAAAGATGTGCACCAGACAGAAATTTTTAAAGAAATCGTGTATAAAATACGCAATATTCGTGGCGAGCTCAACGTTTCCCCAGCAAAGAAAGCGAATGTTGTGTTTTGTCCAAAATCGGATTATATAATTGAAATCCTGCGCAATACAGAAAAATACATACAATTATTAGCAAAGGTAGAAAATATTTCTATTGATCCAAATTATAAACCTGCAAAGAGCGATGCATCAGCAATTCTTAGCGACTGCGAAATCTATGTTCCGCTTGAAGGGCTTATTGATATTGCGAAGGAGCGAGAACGATTAGAAAAAGAGATTGGACGCATAAAAGCCGAACTTGGTAAGATTTTAGCAAAGCTTAATAATCGCGATTTTGTTGAAAAAGCACCTGTTGAAGTGGTGGAAAAAGAAAAATCGCGTCAGAGCGAACTTTCAGCGGTATTAGGTGCACTTGAAGAACGCCATGCGAGGTTACAAGATTTGTAACCGCATGAGCAAAGGGGATGTAAAAGATTCGCATAGCGGTGGGGTCGAAAGAAAAATTTTTACATCGAGTGCAAATTACATAAATGGCGAAGAGATAGTTTGTACGTTTTGTGTGCGTAGCATAAGTTGGGGTATGTACGCATAATTTTTGGAGCGGTTAGCGTGAGAAAATTATTATTTGTCCATTTATGCGCAGCAATCCTGTATTCCTGTTCTAATGATTTGAATGGAATTGTAATTTCTCGATGGTCAATTCTTTTCAATCAAGCAGAAGATATTGCGACATTGCCTTCCGAAGGCTGGAAAGAGGTTGATTTACCCATAATGTTCCAGCTTCCCTATCCACCGAAGCGCGATTTTCAGTATGTATGGTTTAAAGGAGAATTTGACGTAACTGATGAGCCATCTCGATATTATGGGATCATCCCTGGCAGGATATATTTCACTGATTCGTTCTATCTCAATGGAGCCCTTATTGGAGAATATGTTCCCGATCAAATAAGCAACATACACTATACCCGCGCTTACCGAATTCCTAAGGGGTTGTTACAAAAAGGCAAGAATACTGTCTTTATTCGCGTCGGCTTGTATGGAAAAGAATATGGGGGCATCCGTGGGCGCATAGAGATATTGCCGCGGCGCGAATTTGTTCGAAAAGCGATGATACACGAATTTGTTTTTCGCCAACTCCCCATTGGGGTTGGGGTTTTTCTTTTTGGACAGATGGTGTTTCATCTTCTATTTTTCTTTTGGCGACCACAAGAAAAAGCAAATTTATATTGCGCCTTGCTCTGTGCAATGTGGATTTTGTACATCTTTTCAATTTTTACCCCATGTACTCCAGTTGGACCTGAGATCCGCATTATGTTTTTATGGTCAAGCATTGCGATAGTGCCGATTCTTTTCATTATGCTCATACAGGCATTTTATAAAGTATATTTGCCCCATGTGAATCGGATCGTCATTCCTTCTTTGTGCGCCATCGCAGCGCTGATGTATGCGGTGCCAGATACTACATCGCCATATTATCTTGGGAAAAAATTAGGCGTTATTACCCTTTTTATGGTAACCCCATTTTTGGCATGGCTTATTTGGAGAGTAAATCGCATCAAACCGCGCAAAACGGTATTCGTCTTTGTATTCTTCGGAGTTTTCCCTGGATTGTTTATTGGGTGGGATGTGATCAACTATTTGTGGATATTTCACGAACCGCCCATATTGCATACTTACACTCTGCCCATTTTTATCATTGGGATAATGATTCTAATCATCGCAGATGTGATTGAACGCGATATGAAATTGGAAATATTGTATCGCGAGCTTTCGCGCCCAAAAGAAGGACGAAAGACAGTGATTACTGTAGGGACAGAGGAGAAGCTCGAGCGAGTGATTGAATTTTTAAAGCAAAATTATACTTCGGACATTTCGCGCGAAGGGCTTGCAGCGGCAATAGGGATGAGCGGCGATCACATGAGTCGAATGTTTAAAGCGTATACGGGGAAAAAGATTAACGATTTCATTAACGAGTTGCGCGTGGAAGCAGCCGCAGAGAGGCTTTGCACCACGAATGAAAAAATTATCGACATTGCGTTTTCAGTTGGATTTGAAAGCTTGGCAACGTTTAATAGGGCATTTGTGAAGATAAAAGGAGTTTCGCCATCGAATTTTAGGAAAGAGAAAAATCGTTCTTAATCGTTCTCCAATTTTGGGGGTAATCCATCCCAGACGAAGGGGATGCCAAGCGGAATTTTTATTTCGCGCGTTGGTATGAATTTTTCCTTTTCGTGATTTCGTCGACGAATAATCGCGGTACTTTCTCCTTTCGTGAAGTAAATAAGATTTGATTCGATATCGTTGTACCAGCTTTTGCGAATAGCGGAAACATTTATAAATGTTGTATTTCGATAGCGGTGCGGTGAAGTGTATCGCCGCCATATTAATCCTGGAAGATGTGTGTGTCCGCAAATCCACAGCGCAACGCGATGTTTTTCCAGCACTGCAGCGAAGCGTTCGGAATCCGTGATGTTTCTACTTGGAATTGGATATCCTAAAAGGCCGCTCTGCTTAAGATATGCATGAGTGATTGTAATGATAATGCGGTGTTGATTGTGAACAACCTTATTTTCCCACCATCTAAAAGTTTCGTCGGATATTTTTTGTGCGGGGAAGCGGTCTTCATCGGACATAAAAAGCAAAAGCAAATTGCCAATTGATACTGCGTAGTGTAGTTTTTTTCGAATATATTTTCGATAGTTCATTTCATCCTTCATATCGTGATTTCCTGCAATTTCAAACCAGTGGGGAATGTACGATTTTGCTTTTGCAGAAATATACCAGCGGAAGTCGTCTTCGGATTCGCGATGGTGAGCAATATCGCCTGCCACTATTGCAAGGCCAATGCCTTTTACGTTTTTATTTATGTCTTCAATTGCTTTCTCGAAATGCCATCGTTGAAAAAATGTTTTTGGTTGAATATCTGACAGTGCCCATAGTATGAGAATGTTTTTATCTTTTATGTTGGAAAAATTTTGCAGATACAAGGTATGTGGGGTAACGCTAATCGGGACAGCCTGAATGGATGTGGTTTGAAAAATTTGAAGTAGAATCAGTGAGATGGTTGTGAATTTCGCGCGTTTTGCCATAGTACCGTCGAATGAGATTCGTAACATGCTACAGTTGCAAATAAGTGTTTTCGCGTCAATCTTTTAAGTACGATTTGGAAGAATACGAAATTACCTAAAGCGAGCTCATAGTGAACCGATGAGTGTGAAAGTTGTTATTGAAATGCAAATGCGAAAAAATATTTGCAAAATTGTCGAAGTATGTGTACTTTTAAAAGAGTTATGCGGTCGCTTAGGATCATATATTTCAATCACTTCGGAATTGTTTAGTGTGACAATGACGCAGCTATATTTTAATTTGCGAAGGAGGAACAATGAACTTAGAATCAAGATTAGCCCTGCTTATTCTTATCACCAGTGTGCTCGGCAGTTCGATGCTTCAATCTCAGCCATTACAAAATCCTACGAAAGAACCTTCTGCACCGATTTCGTCAATTAGTAATAAAAGCGTTTTGTCAATTGATTTAATGGCAGGGGATTTTCATGAGGGATTTGCATGGGTTCATATTGGGAACAAAGAAGGATACATAAACCGCGAAGGGAAGTTCGCAATACAACCGCAATTCGACTTGGCTGGAAATTTCTCAGAAGGAATGGCATGGGTGAAAGTGGATGGTAAATTTGGGTATATTAATAAAAAAGGTGCGATGGTAATTGCCCCGCAATTTGAACAAGCCTTTGATTTTCGCGATGGTTTTGCAATTGTGCGCGTAGGTTCGCGATTTGGTTATATTAACCAAAAAGGGGAAATTGTGATTAATCCCATTTTCAAAGGTTGTGGAGTATTTTTTGAGGGACTTGCGTGGGCGCGAACAGACAGCGAGCTTGAAGGATATATTGATAAGACCGGCAAATTTGTTATTCTCCCGCAATTTCAAATTTGTGGGGACTTTAGCGAAGGCTTGGCGTGGGTAGGAGTGGGGAATCGTTGTGGCTACATTGACAAAACGGGGAAAATTATCATTAGTCCACAGTTCATCGCCTGCGGGAAATTTTCCGAAGGGGTGGCTCGTTTTCGAGATTCGATGAACAGCGAAGGTATCATCAATAAGAAAGGGGAAATAATCGTTTCTCCGCGATGGCCAGCAATTGGCGATTTTTCAGACAACATGAGTTGGGCAATGGATTATAACGGATTAATCGGTTTTATCGATAAAAATGGAAACTATGTGATTCAACCGAAATATACATGGACGAGTAATTTTTCAGAAGGATTGGTGTGTGTCTGTTATGGAGGAATGTTTAATAAAAAAATCAAGCGTGTTGTGGGAGGTCGATGGGGATACATCGATAAAAATGGCAATACAGTCATTGAACACATTTTCGACGATGCGTGCGATTTCAAAGAGGGATTTGCGCGGGTGGTAAAAGGCGATGAGTGGGGGTTTATTGACAAGAAAGGAAACTTTATTTTTAAATCGAATGAATGGAATTGAACCATCTCATTCAAAATTTGATCGCACAGCTCAACAATAAAGCTCTTTGCGAATAGATGCAAGAGCTTTCTGTTTTTAAAAAAATCTTGACTTTTTATAATCGTTGAAGTTAACAAGAAAAACTTTTACGCTCATAATCGAACGAGTAGTATAATCTTTTACAAATTATAAGCGTTTACGTTCGTTGTTACGTAATCTTCTTTAGACCAAGAAGGAGAACTCGCGTGAAGAAAACTGGTGCAGAAATAGTCGTTGAATGCCTAAAGCGGGAAGGAGTGGAAATAATGTTTGGCTATCCGGGAGGGGTAGTTATTCCAATTTTCCACTATCTTTTTGATGCGCCATTTAAATTTGTTCTAAGTCGCCATGAGCAGGGAGCAGTCCATGCGGCAGATGGATATGCGCGCGCTTCGGGGAAAGTTGGTGTAGTGATTGCGACATCAGGGCCTGGTGCGACGAATCTGGTAACAGGAATTGCAACTGCGTATATGGATTCAATTCCACTGGTAGCCATTACTGGGCAAGTGTCGCGCGAAATGATTGGGAACGATGCGTTTCAGGAAGCAGATGTGACTGGAATCACACGGCCAATTACAAAACATAATTATTTAGTGCAAGATATAAACGATCTTGCACGCATCATTAGGGAAGCCTTCTATATCGCTTCGAGCGGGAGACCGGGACCAGTGCTCATTGACATACCGGTAGACATATCGCGGGGTGAAACGAAGTTTGTCTATCCGGAGACTGTCTCTATTCGAAGCTATAAACCGGTTACAGAGGGGCATCCGCGACAAATTGAAAAGGCATGTAAACTCATTGAAAACTCCAAACGTCCTATCGTCTATGCAGGGGGAGGTGTGATACTTGCAAATGCATCCGAGGAATTGCGCGCATTCGTTAAAAAAACGGGCATTCCTATCACGACAACTCTTATGGGATTGGGTGCCTATCCTGAAACTGACGAATTGTCATTAAAGATGCTTGGGATGCATGGGACGTATTATGCAAATCACGCAGTCAATGAATGCGATCTGCTTATTGCAGTTGGTGCGCGTTTCGACGATCGCGTCACTGGCAAAGTATCGGATTTTGCACCGTTTGCCCAAGTAATTCATATAGACATTGACCCTTCTTCCGTGCAAAAAAGCGTGCGAGTGGATGTGCCCATCGTTGGCGATTGCAAAAATGTGCTTCGCGAAATAAACAAACTCGTTCAGCCGCCGTCAATTGATGAATGGGTCAAATACGTAAAGGAGATGAAGCAAAATAATCCGTTGAGTTATCGAGATAGCGAGAGGGTGATTAAACCACAGTATGTTGTTGAAAAAATATATGAACTTACAGAGGGAAAAGCAATAATTTGCACCGAAGTTGGGCAAAACCAAATGTGGGCTGCGCAATTTTATAAATTTACCGAGCCAAGAACGTTTATCTCGTCGGGTGGTCTTGGGACAATGGGATATGGGTTACCCGCTGCGATTGGTGCGCAATTTGCGCGACCGGATCGGCGCGTCATCGATATCGCCGGCGATGGCTCAATCCAGATGAACATCCAAGAACTTATCGTTGCGGTGCAACATCGTCTTCCGATCATCATTGCCATTCTCAATAATGGTTTTCTCGGCATGGTGCGACAATGGCAGGAGCTTTTTTGGGGGAAACGGTACTCGCATACCTGCATCAACTGCCAACCCGATTTTGTGAAGTTAGCGGAAGCGTATGGTGCTGTTGGCATTCGCGTTGAAAAAAAAGAGGAAGTTGAAAATTCAATTAAACGCGCTTTGGAAATTACCGATCGTCCAATACTTATCGATTTTCGCATCGATCGGGAAGAAAATGTCTATCCCATTATCCCAGCGGGGAAAAGCATTAAAGAAATGATTACATCGGAGCTAATATGAGAGAGCATGTAATTTCGGTAAAAGTAGAAAATCGCTCGGGTGTGTTGGCGCGCGTTGCGGGGCTTTTTTCTGCTCGCGGGTATAATATCGATTCGCTTGCAGTGAGCGAAACAGAACAGCCCGATATTTCCGTAATGACAATTGTCGTACGGGGGGATGACCGCGTGATTGAACAGGTAAAAAAGCAACTGAACAAACTCATCGATGTTATCAAAGTAAGCGATCATCCACCAGGCGAATCGGTTCAGCGCGAGTTGGTGCTTGCAAAGGTACTTGCGAATCCTGCGAAGCGTTCAGAGATATATCAATTAGCAGAAATATTTCGTGCGGAAATTGTCGATATTTCAAAGCGCACGATTACGATAGAAGTCACCGGCGAACCTTCGCGAATTGACAATTTTGTTGAACTCATTCGGCCATATGGGATAAAGGAACTCATTCGAACAGGAAGAGTCTCGCTTTTAAAAGAGCAAAAAGAGTAATTTTTCGTTTCGAGATAGGCAATTAATAATTTTATGGAGGATTATATGGCAAAAATGTACTACGACAACGATGCCGATTTAAAAGTGCTTTCAACGAAAACGATTGCGGTCATCGGTTACGGCAGCCAAGGGCATGCGCAGGCGCAAAATCTTCGCGATAGCGGTCTTAATGTAATTGTTGCAGAACTTCCTGGCACAGAAAATTATGAACTTGCAAAATCGCATAATTTTTCGCCCGTTTCTGCGAAGGAAGCAGCAGAAAAAGCCGATGTCATCCAAATTCTTGCACAGGATCATGTACAGGCGAAACTTTATGAAAGTGAAGTGAAACCGTTTATGAAATCAGGGAAGACATTAGTATTTTCCCATGGTTTCAACATCCATTATGGGCAAATAATCCCACCGAAGGAAATCGATGTCATTATGGTTGCACCGAAAGGTCCTGGGCATTTGGTGCGAAGCGAATACCTTAAAGGCGGTGGCGTTCCTTGCCTGATCGCAGTGCATAACGATGCATCTGGTAAGGCAAAAGAAACAGCGTTAGCTTATGCGAAGGGAATTGGGGCAACGCGCGCAGGGGTAATTGAAACCACCTTTAAGGAAGAAACAGAAACCGATCTTTTTGGCGAGCAATGTGTTCTTTGCGGTGGTGTTTCGGAGTTGGTGAAAGCCGGATTCGATACTTTAGTTGAAGCGGGATATCAACCAGAAATTGCATATTTTGAGTGCTTGCACGAACTTAAACTCATCGTGGATTTATTTTATCAGGGTGGAATAAGTTATATGAGGTATTCAGTTTCTGACACTGCAGAATTTGGCGATTATATGGTTGGCAAAAGAATTATTAATGAACAGACACGCTGCGAAATGAAAAAAGTGCTTTCCGAAATTCAAGATGGCTCTTTTGCGCGTACTTGGATTTTGGAGAATATGGCAGGCAGGCCTTTTTTTAATGCGCAGAAGCGCATTCAATCGGAACATCTCATTGAACGAGTGGGGAAAGAACTACGAAAGATGATGAAGTGGATTGATGCGAAATAGTTTTGTTTGCTAAATCTCGGTATTCAATAATGGCGGGTTTTTAACCCGCTTTTATTGTTTGTGTATTGTTTTGGAATTATCAAATGCAATTCGTGATATTCACAAATAAAAATTTTTCACATGAAAAAGCAAAAATTTGATAAGGAAAATTTAGTTTCGCGAGTGGAAAGTGTAAAAATTGGGAAAATTTCGAATGCGTTACAGGGGATATGGGGTACGCTTTTTATGAATATTAATAGTAATGCCGTATTTTGAAAAAAAGAAAAGCAGGATTCTATTGCGCGAGTCCGTGAGATAAGCGGTATTAGTATATAAAAAATATCATCGATATTGCGATTGGAATGTGGTTTGTTAGAATCGATATGGCGCGTGATATTTTATAATTGGTACGAGTAACCGAAGGGGGAAAATCTATTTTGTTTTGAAATTTTATTGCTTTCCACAATGGAGTAATGTGTAAAAGTAGCCGAAATATCTATTAGTATTGAGAATAAATAAACAGGTGGTCTACCATGGTGGTATCTCGTGCGGAAAAAGCTGCATTTAACGATTACATTACGCAGTATAAGAAAAAGATAGATGAATCGTTAAAGAAAATAAAAGAATTAGAGCAAATTAAAAAGAAAATGCCACGCATTGCTGCGTATAAGGATGTCGAAATAGTTCTGGAATACATAAGAATCGTCCTGTTGTATATTAAACAAAACGATGCATCTGTTGAGATTATGCAGGTAAAAAAAGAAAAGGCGTTAAACGAAGCGAGAAAGACTTTTTATAAGGCGATTCAAGTAATGGAATCAATTGTAGGTTCGGATGTTGATCGATCGCTTACTGATAACGAAGAGTATTTGGCAAATATTTATAAGCTTACCCCTGCGCATATTCTTAAAATTGTCAATTGTTTTAACGAAGTGTTAGATGTGCTCATCGATCGAATGGGAGCTGGATCAAAATGGAAATGGTCGTTTGTTGATCTTTTTGGGAGGCTCGCGGTAATGACGCGCAATTTGATAAATTTTTCCGACACGCAGAAATATCGCGATCCCCGAACTGAATTTTACCGCGAGCGGCAACAATTGCTTGCTATTTGTAAAAACAATCTGAAAGAGGCGGCATTAAAGTTTCGTACCAAATATGAACAGTCAACAAAAGCAACCACCGATATTTTAAAATCGATAGACTTGTTGTCGGCACTTCGAAAAATTCATGTACTTTTTGGCGAGTCTGAAGAAGCAAAAAAAATAAAGATTACCATTGATGCGATGAAGCAAAAAATTGAAGAACAAGAAAAAGAAGAAGAACAAAAAAAGAAAAAAATTTAGTTTCTAATAAAAATTGCTGAACAATTTGCAATTTGTGACTTGACAAACACAAATAATTCGTGTACATTATTAGCACTCAATAATAAAGAGTGCTAATAAGGTGAATTATGGCGCAGATGAAATCGGGAGATAAGCCGCTTAGCGAACGGGAAGCCGCAGTTCTACGGGCCATTGTCTATGAGCACATTACGACGGGTAAACCAGTAGGTTCTCGTTCGTTTGTGCAAAAATACTCATTTGCAGTCTCTCCTGCGACAATGCGAAATATCATGTACGATCTCGAAGCTGCGGGATACTTAATGCAACCGCATACTTCTGCAGGGCGAGTTCCGACCGATAAGGGATATCGATTTTATGTCGATTCATTGCTCGATACGTATGAATTTGTCATGAATGAAAAACTCAAAATACGCGAGGAACTCTTTGAACAGGAATTACATCTGGATAGAATTTTTTCATCGATTTCGAAGATGCTTTCTCTTGTTTCAAACTATGCTGGCGTTGTTCTTACTCCCAAGCCCGATTTCACAGTAGTAAAACATATTGAACTTATTCCGCTCGATAACAATGAAATTCTGTTTATTCTTGTGACCAGAACGGGAATGGTGCTCACAAAGAAGGTTCGCGTCTCTGCAAAAATTATCCAGGATGAAGTGCGCTCATATGCCAAATATCTCACTGCAGAACTTTGCGGATATTCGCTTCTCGATGTAAAAACTGAAATCTTCGATCGTTTAAGAAGCGAGGCTTCTAGCGATCGTCATAAACAAATGGCGCTCGATATTGCTCAGTTGGCACTTTCGCAAACTGAGCAACCCGATCTTTTTGTTGATGGCATTGAAAATTTGTTAAAAATTCCTGAGATGATCGAAGCGGAACAGTTGAAAAAACTCCTTCGCCTTATGGAAGAAAAGCGACTGTTGCGCGATATTATGGAACGCAATCTCGAAAAAGAAGGAGTACATACCCTTATTGGCGGCGAAATTGTCGAGGCAGAAGTCTCGGGCTGTAGCATCGTTACCACTTCATACAAGATGGGTAACAAGTGTGTGGGTGTACTTGGAATCATAGGACCTACACGGATGGATTACGAGAAAGTGGTTCCACTTGTGGATTATACGGGGAAGGTTGTGAGCGAGTTTCTCACAAAAATGTCGAAATGAAAGTGCAAAAGAGGAGCTTCTGATTATTTTAAAATATATGACGATATAATTTATCTTAATGGAGCAGAAGGTGAAAAGAAAGTTTATGAATGAAGAAGGTCGAAATCAAGAAAATAACGATATTCTCAAAGAGCAAGCTTTGAATGGCTGTGGTGGTGATGAGAAGGTTTCGAGTGAAGAACAAGCTCGGAGCCAAGAAAGTGTAGGGGAGCAATTGAGCGAATTGCTTGGGGAAACCAATATTGAAGATTTGAAAAAACAACTTACTGAAATGAGGGAGGAAGCAGAAAAGAAGTCACGTGAGATTTGCGAATTGAAAGATCTCATGCAACGGCGCCAGGCTGATTTTGAGAACTACAAAAAGCGCGTAATAAAGGGGCAGGAAGAAATGCGAAAACTTGCGATAAAGGATTTTGCCCTTGATATTATTTCGATTAACGACGATTTGCTTCGCGCTATTGAGGCATCATCATCTGTCAAAGAGGGCGAATCGCTGGAGCAGGCTCATATGTATTTCGTCGAAGGAGTTAAAATGATATCGAAGATGATTGAGGAAACGTTAAAGAAATATGGTATAGAAGAGATTAATCATTTAGGGAAACCGTTTGATCCCCAGTACAACGAAGCCGTCGAAATAATATGCGATGATTCTGTAAAAGAGGAAACGATTACAAAAATTTATCAAAAAGGCTTTTGCCTTGGCGATTTGGTAATAAGAAGTGCGCGCGTCCAGGTTACAAAACCTGCGTCGCAGAAAACAGTTGAAGAAGCTTCAGTGCAAGGAGAGGCATAATTTCGCAATGTAAATTTATTTATATTGGTGTGATTAAATTTATGTGAGGAAAATTTCATCGCAGTTGCATGAATGCGCTGCTAAATATACAAGCGATATTTTAAAGAGGAGTGGTAAGTATGAGCAAAATTATTGGCATCGATCTTGGAACAACTAATTCCTGCGTCGCTGTGATGATGGGTGGAGAACCTGTTGTGATACAGAATTCTGAAGGTCAACGCACTACTCCATCCATTGTTGCCTTTACCGATAAGGGCGAGAGGTTAGTTGGACAGGTGGCGAAAAATCAAATCATCACTAATCCGGAAAATACTATCCGTTCTATAAAGCGATTTATGGGAAGATCGTTTTCGGAGGTAACTGAAGAAATAAAAATGGTGCCTTACACAGTAGTGGATGATGGGCGAGGTGGAGTGCGAGTAAAGACAATTGCTGGGGAATTTACTCCCCAGGAGATATCCGCACGCATTTTACAAAAAATGAAACAGACTGCTGAGGATTTTCTCGGAGAGAAAGTAACGCGAGCTGTCATCACAGTTCCTGCGTATTTTAACGACGCTCAGCGCCAAGCGACAAAAGATGCTGGCAGAATTGCTGGGCTGGAAGTGGAACGCATCATAAACGAACCTACGGCAGCGTCATTAGCATATGGGCTGGATAAGAAAGGAAAGAACGAAAAAATTGCTGTTTACGATCTCGGTGGGGGCACTTTCGACATATCGATTCTCGAACTCGGTGAAGGAGTTTTTGAAGTAAAATCGACAAATGGGAATACACACCTGGGTGGTGACGATTTCGATCAACGAATTATGGAATGGTTAATTTCGGAATTTAAAAAACAAACGGGGATTGATGTCTCAAGCGATAAGATGGCTCTCCAACGCTTGAAAGAAGCTGCGGAAAAAGCAAAAATTGAGCTTTCCAGCAAAATGCAAACAGAAATTAACATCCCATTCCTCACTGCTGATCAAAGCGGTCCGAAACACCTCATTATGACTCTTACGCGTGCAAAACTTGAGCAGTTAATTGGCGATTTAATTGAATCAACAAAAGATCCATGCATGCGCGCGCTCGAGGATGCTGGACTTACACCGGGTGATATCGATGAAGTAATTTTGGTCGGCGGTTCAACTCGCATTCCTGCGGTACAGGAGCTTGTGCGGCGCATTTTTGGGAAAGAGCCACACAAGGGAGTTAATCCCGATGAAGTGGTTGCAATTGGTGCAGCAATTCAAGGTGGGGTTTTGGCAGGAGATGTGCACGATGTGTTGCTTTTAGATGTGACTCCGCTTTCATTGGGAATTGAAACATTAGGTGGGGTGATGACCAAACTCATCGAACGCAATACCACTATTCCTACACGGAAAAGCCAAATATTCTCAACCGCGACCGACAATCAACCAGCAGTTTCTATCCACGTGTTACAAGGCGAACGCGAACTTGCAAGTCAAAATAGGACGCTTGGTCGTTTCGATCTGGTAGGAATTCCACCAGCGCCTCGCGGGGTACCGCAGATTGAAGTGACATTCGATATTGATGCAAATGGGATTGTGCATGTTTCTGCAAAAGATCTTGGAACTGGCAAAGAGCAGAAAATTCGCATCGAATCGTCGAGCGGGCTATCCGAAGAAGAAATTAAGAGAATGATTAAAGATGCTGAGATTCATGCAGAAGAAGATAAAAGAATGCGGCAGCTCATCGAAGCGCGCAATGAAGCTGACTCGCTCATATATTCAATTGAAAAGATGATGCGCGAAAATGCGAACAAAATTGATGATGCAGAGAGAAAACGGATTGAAACCGAAATCGACAATTTACGGAAAGCAATGCAAGGAAACGATATAAATGCAATCCGCGATGCAAAAAGCAAATTGGAGCAAGCATCGCATTCCTTTGCGGAAAGAATTTATCGCGATGCAGCGTCTTCTCATAAACAGTCCAATACAGCGGAAAGTGCATCGAAGCAGAATCGCAGCGATGGGGGAGATAAAGTATACGATGCTGATTACGAGGTTGTCGATGACGACAAAAAGGATAAATAATTAAAAATTGAGAGGGCACTATCTTGGCTGCGAAACGGGATTATTACGAAATCCTCGGCGTACCGAGAAACGCAACTGAGGAGGAAATTAAGCAGGCGTATCGAAAGCTTGCGTTAAAATATCATCCTGATCGCAATAAGGGAAACCCCGAGGCAGAGGAAAAATTTAAAGAAGCCACCGAAGCGTATGAAGTTTTGCGCGATCCGAAAAAACGTGCTTCATACGATAAATACGGCCATGAGGGTGTAGCTGGGTTTGAAGGTTTTGGGCGTGGTGCGTATACCGACTTCTCCGAAATCTTTGAGGGTTTTGACCTAAGCGATTTATTTGAAGGTTTTTTTGGTGCTGGGTTTGGGGGAACAACCCGCCGGAAGCGGCCACGGCGCGGTGCTGATATCCAGTACGATCTCACTATAGAGTTAGAAGATGCTGCGCAAGGGAAGGAGGTACAGATTGAAGTTCCGAGAAATGAAAGCTGCACCTCGTGTAGCGGAACTGGTTCAGCGGCAGGGAGCAAACCTTCAGTGTGTCCTCTTTGCAATGGCACGGGTCAGATTCGCCAAACGCAGGGCTTTTTTTCAATTACCCAAACATGTTATAAATGCAAGGGAACGGGGAGAATCATTACGTCGCCATGCCGTGTATGTGGCGGAACGGGGCTTACGTTGAAAAAGCGAAAAATTACGGTAAAAATACCACCTGGGGTGGAATCGGGATCGCGGTTGAAAATAACTGGCGAAGGCGAACAAGGGGCAAATGACGGTGAACGAGGTGATCTTTATGTGGTAATACATGTCAAGAAGCATCCCATATTCGAACGGCAGGGTAACGATATTCTCAATGTGGTAAACATCTCGTTTGTAGTGGCATGTCTGGGCGGCGAAATTGAAGTTCCCACCATAACTGGGAAGAAAGCAAAGATGAAAATACCACCAGGAACTGATAATGGCCACATCTTTCGCTTAAAGGGAAATGGAATACCGTATCTTGGTTCATATGGGCGTGGTGATCAATTGGTAAAAATTAATGTCTACGTTCCCAAAAAGTTAACTCCTCGACAAAAAGAACTCTTAATGGAGTTTGCACGATTAGATAACGAGAGCATGGGAACTCCATCATCAAATTAAATAAATACCAATTTAAAAGTAACATAATTGACGTGTCTGTGACCTATTCATAAAAGATGTTATGCGAACACAGTTGGAACAACTTCATCTCCCATTAGTCATCCTCATTTCGGCAATGTTGCATATCTCGCTTGCTCTTTGTATTGTCATTGCACAGAGCGAAACCGTTGAATTGCTTTTCCCCTCCACGCGTGCTGATGCGATGAAAGGAGGTCCACGGCGCGATGTCATTGTGAATATTAACGAAGATAATATCAAAGCGTATGCACGAACCACATTGCTTTCTGAAAAGGATTCGTCTGCTCGTGGCTATATTACTCGCGAAATGGGCGATCGTTGGCTTAACAATTCTCTTGAATTTGTCATGCGCAAAGGACAACGTGGGCAAACGCAGCGGGAAGATGCGCGGCATAAGCAAAAGCGCAATGAAAAGATTCTGCTTTCCCAATTGAATGAGATCGTTGTATTTCTCACTCATTATAATGTTGAGTTGTTCAAACGATGGGGCGAAGGTGGGAGTGGCGATTTTACGGCAATCCCGGATCGCAATAATATTACGTTCCACAATGCAATCTTCTATTCGAATGAGGGCCATTTTTCGTTCAATACTCGCATGTACAAGAATGCGAAGTATTTTATTAATATGAAAAAGAAGATTGCCTCAAACTGGTTTCCCCCAATCATAGCGAATGCAATCATACCGGGATATGCACCGGGTTATGTGCGAATTCAAGCGATTCAGAGCCAATATGTGAAACTTTATTTTGTTATGGATCGAGAGGGAAATGTCCTCGAGGTAAAGATTGTCGATTCGTTGCGACATAAAGCATTGGATGATTCGTGCATTGATGCAATTAAATTATCAAAAAATTTTGGACCTGTTCCAGACGACATACCTGGTGAAAAAATTATAATTAGGTTTATTTTTGGCTATTTTGTAAGATAAACAAAGCTGTTTCTCCCATTGCTCAAGATTTCACACTTTTTCTTCGAAAATAATAATGGATTCGATGAGATTGAGCTCTAACGGATAGCGGGTGAGGTATATATATCGTAATTATCGTTTGTAAAAAAAATCATCCGAAGAAAAATATGTTGTTAGCGCAATGCGTTCATATAGATGCAAAAATGCAGTGTTTGGGTATTTTAGGTAATATTTTTTGCACATAACGATGAGGTAATGTTAATGTTTTCTTTTCTGCTCTTTTCCGATCTTCATCTTGGTGCCACCGAATATGGCCCCAGCGATGATGAAAATAGATTTGAGACGTTGAAGAAAATAATCCGCATTGGCATGGAACATGATCTAATTTTAATTGCCGGTGATCTTTTTCATGGGAAGCCATCACCAGAAAATTTTTCAAAGGTCGAAAAAATTTTTTCGGATTGTGAAAAGAATGGGAAAAAAATTCTTATTGCGCCAGGAGAGCATGAAATTGGCGATGATAACAAACCCTATGCAGAATTATTTAACCTTCCAGCCTGTGTTGTGTTTTCTAATTCAATCAAGGGAAATGAATTTTTTTTTGATAAAGATGGCGAGCAAATATGCATCGTAGGGGTACCTTCTTCATCTCCAAGACTATTCCCGATTATCGATAAGATAAATAAGAAACATTTTGTCATAGGACTTTTCCATGGAGAAGTAAATTTGGATCAACAGGAGTGTTCGCCCAATACGATAATATTTACCAAAAACGATATAATAAAATCTGGCATTGATTTTTTTGCATTGGGGCACGTGCATCAATTTAAAGCATTTAAGCACAAGAATCAAATAATTGGAGTATATGCAGGTTCTCCTGAACCTTTTACTTTTCAGGAAAAAGGGGATCGCTTCGCAGTTTCGGTTATCGTACAAAACAATCATGTTTCCAATCTAAAAAGGATTGCAGTTAATTCGATTGTTGCAGAAGAATGTGTATTTTCATGTATCGATTTCGATTCAATGCAAAAACTTTTCGAAGCAATTGAAAGTAGAGCTTCAAAACGGAAATCGCTTCGGGTAATATTGCAGGGCACTCGTCATTTTCTTATTGATACCGAAAGCATAGAAAAATTGCAAAACAGTTTTTTTCGCTTTGTGTGGGAAGATTTATCTGAACCTTCGCTGGAAATGCTCATCGCCCAGTTTCGAGGGTACAAGTGTTTTCGTGGTGATTTTTTTAATCGATTATCTGAAGAACTAAAGGAAGGGAAAATACCTATGGGTATTGAAAAAGAAGATATTGCACGACTTTTATGGTCACTTATGAGGGAACATTGCACTCGGGCAGGAGATGGGCAGTGCTAATTATTCGCTGCAATATCACGCGACATGGAATTTTCGAAAACAAGAATATTGAATTCGATAAGGAAATCACTGTCGTTGTGGGGAGGAACAATTCTGGGAAAACGCTTTTGTCCAAATCACTTATTGATGTAATCTTTTTTTTAGGAAATGGTGGCTTTCTGTTGGATGGAAAAGCATGGGATAATATGTATGTGGAAGTCCATTGCATTTGGGGAGGAAAACAATATAAGATAGTTAGAAACAATGGGAAGTTGTTTTCGATTTCATCGCTTGGCGATAAAGAGAAATCCATTTTGTCATTAGATTTGAAAACAGCAACGATCGAATATGAGTCTTTTTATTCGAGTCTCGCTCAGAACATTCCCGAGGGGCAAATACTTACAACTTTTTTTTCTCGTTTTGATAAACGATCCTACGCAAGCCTGTGTTATATTCCTTCCGCATTCGATAACGGAACATCATCGGTCGTTTCTTTCACTACTCTTAAAAAGATTTTTGTAGAGGATGACAGGGAATTTTGCGATATCTACAATCACCTGAAAAAAATCGTAAATGAGAAACACCAAAGCTGTAGTGAATATTGCGTGAGCGAGAGCGAAATTGAAAAGCTTAATAAAGAATTAAAAGAGGTGGAGCACCGTATTGCCATAATTGATTTGGAATATTCGAAATATGAAAAGTTGATTCGCGAGCGATTAAAAATAGAGAATTCTGCGCTTCAGAAAAAGAGAGAAATCGAATTGTTAACTGAGCGCAGAAAAATTGGAGAACGCATACTTGAAAATCAGCATCGAGTAGCAGACGTAGATATTTCGTTGAATTCGAGAATGCAAGAATTAGCAGAAGAACGCCGGGTGCGCATGGAAATTGAACGCCTTGTGAAAAAATCCACTGAACTTTTTCCCCAATTTATAGGGTTTAGTGAATCGCAAAAAGCGAATTTGAAAAAGGTTCAGGATTATTATAGGGAATTACGAGATGCAAATGAAGCGCTCAATGAGTATCTTTCTTCTATGGTGAAAAAAAACAATATAATCAAAGGCGCAGTAATTTCGTTATGTATTGCCTCGTTAATGGCAGTTGTTCTTGTGGTGAGTGGAATATTAACGGTGGTCACCCCTGTAAAAAAAATATTATTTATTGGCTCGTTGCTTGGGTTTTCAATTATCGCAGTGACGATGTTGCTTGTGTATAATTTGATTATTGCGCGATCGAAAAAATTATCCCACCTTCGGCTTCGGGTTGAAGATCTGGCGGGCAGAATTGAAGTGCTTTTAAGAGAAAATAATGTGAAGTTTTCGGGGTTAGGGATGGAACCTCTGTATGAGTTTCTTCTGCAGTATTTTGAGGAATATAGCGAATACACTGAACTCCAGATGGATATTTTGCAATTGAAGAACTCGTTAAAGAGCGAAAAGGAAATTGAAGACTTGGAAAAGGAAATTAACCTTCTTACCAAAAGAAAGAAAGAATTGATTGAGGAAATAGAAAAAGATAGAGCATTGTTAAACGATAGTTTTTTAATTGATAATTCAGCGGCAGCAACGCTCGAGTATATTTTCAGCCTTGAGAAAAAAATTGAAGCTCTTGAACAAGAAATAACGTACGATTCAGGCCTCCTCTCTCGACTCGATGAAGAAATTAACGCGATGAGTTTTCGTGAGGATGAGCGACCGAAATACATTGAGAAAAAGAAAGAGTTAATCCAGAAACTTGAGGAGTATGAATCGAGGCGAGAGGCAATGAAATATCTTTTAAAAGTTTTTGAAGACACGGAAGAGCATCGTTGGACAAACATAAAGGCGTTAATAGTGCAGCGCTCAGAGGAAATTTTTCACGAATTGACAGATAAAGCGTATATTACCGCTCTCGATCGCGAAGTCTTTTATAATTTGCTCGATGGGACAGTGAAAGAAGATCTCCATCGGAGCATCGTGCACGTATTGATGCTTTCTGTCAAAATTGCGCTCACCGATTTTTTAATTGACTTCAACTATCCTCTCCCACTTATATTAGATGATCCCTTTCTTTTTATGGATGAAGTAAGGATGTGGCATTTGAAAGACATTCTGGATCGCGTTGCAAAAAAGCGGCAAATTATCGTTTTTACGCACATCTTGCCATTTGATGGATGGGGAAAAGTGGTAGAGCTTTAAGCATGGGAAAAGAATCACAATTAACATTTTCCGACGATTCCTTTGTAATAAATTGCAACATGGCGTATCAGCTTATTGAGGAGGGGAAATTTGTTGATGCGCTAGAAAAAATCAGTCAGTTAATGGATAAAAATCCGGATTTTCCAGGAGTATCGGAAGCTTACCGAACAATTCGGTTTTGGTTAAATCGGCTCGATTCTCTCGAAAAACTGAAAGAAGGGAAAGAAACTGCTGATTTTTTAATGAAAGAGTGGGCAGAATTTCATAGATATAGCGCCGAAAAAAATATGCTCAATTCTGGAGCGTATGCTTCCGCGATGAAGTATATCTTTTTCAGAGCTTCGGAACATTATACGCGTGCATTTGTGAATGAGGAAAGCACGGTAGATAATTTCGATTTGCTCCTCAATCTCGGAATTTGTTTTATTACCCTCGGAGATTATCAGAGAGCGATCGATACGCTCGAATACGCAAAGAGTTCTCTTCGTTCGAGTGCAAAATTGCTTTCTTTACTTGGCGAGGCATATTATCACATTGATGAGATTCCAAAAAGCCTTTTATGTTTTAAGGAAGCATTTTTTCTCAATCCTACTGAAATTGATCTTCAGTACATTTCTGCGAAACCGGTGATCGACTTAATTCAAATGGCAAGAAATTTAAAGCCAAATGACGATCCGAGAGAATGGGTTCCAGTTCTCGGCTTTGTGCAAGATATTTTCTATGTGAGGAAAAGGCTTAACTCGCAACAGGTAGAAGCAATTAAACGTGATATTTTTACACTCGAACGAGCATACCAAAAATCGAGCAGGGAAAAGATTGAAGAAACAAAAGTAATTCCACGTCTCATCAATCGCTATCTGTGGATGCTCGAGTATTTTGAATACCAACATTATGATCTTGAAAGCATAAATGAAATTCGCGGGCGACTTCTCAAACTTGACAGAGATCTATTTAAAGAATACTTTGACCGCAAAAAGGGGTTTGTCTAGCTACTGGTTACGCACTCGGCACATGAAAAATGCGATAATCATTATCTTTTTTATCTTTTTTTGCTTTACCCATGCAAGTGGGGGAAACGCAGTTTTCTTCCCACCTGCCTCGGTTGGGCGCGGCGGAAGCGTTCAGGCAATTGCAGAGCCGGGAAGTTTTTTTTATAATCCAGCATGTGCGCCTGTTGTTGCATCCTGGTCTTTATATGGATGGTATGGATTTTCTGCTGATACATCGATTGCTGTACTCGAAATGGTATTCCCAATTGCTCCGCTTTATTATGGCACAACAGTTGCCTATGGGTGGCAAGAGGATGAACACGAACATGTCGCGCATAAATGGAGTGCAGGTGCAATTGGTTGCGGTGGCGATATTGTTCGTTCTGTTAATTGGGGGGTTTCGTTACAATTTTTTCAAAAAGATGAAACTTCATCATCGTTTATCACAGCAATTCAGATGTGTATAAGAGACAGCTCTATGGGAGTTGGTTTTGGCATTTATTCGATATCTTTAGGATTTTCCCATGGTGAAGTAGTTTTTGCAGAACATGAAGATACCGCATGGTTTGATCCGCGCATGAGTTCTATTGGTGCAGGGTTGTTGTTGTATAAGAGGTCACATGTATCGTTGCGCATTGCATCTGAATTCGATGCGATGTGGTCATATCAAAGCTACAACGCGAAAGGGGGAGGTGAGATTATATTTTTTGATAAATTGTTCACTCGATTCGGTGT
>JAOAAF010000048.1 GCA_026419015.1 Spirochaetota bacterium | reverse complement strand
AGATGTGTATAAGAGACAGTCAGTGCACTATCCACAGTAATGGCATTTTTTGCCATGAGTAAATAGACATCCCCCCTTCGTTTGCTCAATGGATATTTTTTATGAAATTCGTTGCCGAAAGCGTGTACTCGGCTCGATTCGCCTGCCTCTGCATGCAGCTGGATCTGAGCAAAGAGCGCCTCTTCGCTTCGATGCGTATCTGCGATGAGGGGTAAATAAAATTGCACAATGCTCACCACAATCGCAATGTTACGCAATCCTCTCTGCATACAGCGTATTGCCTACCACTTTAAGTATTTTTACCCGCACAAACTGACCTATATCGTCTCTTCCACCTGGCAAAACCACCGGATGGTTTAAAAATGTTTTTCCCATAACCTCTTTTTGAGATTTTTTGCTCATCGCTTCCACCAATGCGTTTTCGTTGCGATTTATCCGCTTTTGCAATTTCATTCGTGAAATTTCCCGCTGAACTGCGATGAGTTCATTTAATCGGGCGCTCTTTTCTTCCTTTGAGATGGTTTCCGCCATCGCATATGCTGCAGTCCCTTCCCGTGGCGAATACGCATACGTAAATGCGTCGTCAAAACAAATGCGGCGAACAGCCTCAATAGTTTTCTCAAAATCAGCTCGGCTTTCTCCGGGAAACCCGACAATCAAATCCGTTGAAATCGCATAATCGCCGAGGATGTGTTCCATCTCCTCAATCAACCGATAATAGTGTTCAATGGTATACTGGCGGTTCATCGCGCGTAAAATGTCATTTGAACCGCTTTGAAGCGGCAAATGAATGGCGCGCGAAATATTAGGGTTATCGCGAATCACTTCGAGAGTTTCCCTTCGAAAATCTTTTGGATGCGAAGTGAGAAAATTAATTTTTTGAATTCCAGGTACCTTCGCTACGTTTTCTAAAAGCGAATGGAAAGGAATATCGCCGCTATCGTGCCCAAACTGATTCACATTTTGACCCAACAAGGTGATCTCCTTCGCCCCTTGTGCAGCAAGAGTGCGAACATATTCAACAATCGTGCGAGAGGAAAAGGAAATGAGCCTTCCCCTCACGTATGGCACCACACAATATGCGCAAAAATTCTCACACCCATGCGTAATGGTGACCCACCGATGCCACGATGCATTGTTTCGTTGTACCAACAAATTCTGAAGGCGATGGTGGAAATCGCGCAAATTCTGAGAAAGAAAAGCGCGTTTCCCCGATGAGATGTATATTTCAATAAGCTCGCCCACAATTGGCGACTGGTATGGGCCAATGACCATATCTGCAAGGCCTTGCGCAATCAATCGCTCACCAAGGCGCTGCGCCATGCATCCCGCAACAGCGATTATTTTCCCCGTACGCTTTTTTACCTGGCGTATGCGCGCAAGCGCGCGGTTTTCGGCATGGTTTCTCACCGAACAGGTATTGAATATCACGATATCCGCATCCTTTTCGGCCTGCGCAGGAACGTAGCCGTATCGTTGTAAATTTTCTTCCATCAACTCTGAATCGTTTTTATTCATCTGGCATCCAAACGTTTCAATGTAATAATGCTTGCTCATTTTCGTTTTCCTGCACCAAAATTATCTTCCTGCAATTTGACAGTGCATCCAAAAGATTTGCAAATAAAAAACATATATTTTTTTCAATCAAACTCATTTTATCAAAATCGTTTGACGAAATATTCCCCATATGCTATCATTGGATTGATAAAAATAATACAAGGTTGTGATGGAAACGAAAGATTTACAGTTCCTCGTTGATCAATTGCAGTCTCAAAAGGAAGTCGAATTCACATTTACCCGGTTCACAGAAGCAAACCTCGTTGTCCTCAATGCAATTTTAGTAAAAGCGCTTGCCATGCGGGATTCACTGTATGTGCTCAATTCGATGATCACAATAGTGCGGGAACTCGTGGAAAATGCACAAAAAGCAAACGCCAAAAGAATGCTGTTTCGAAAATTAGGGAAAAACATCCGAAATCCCGATGAATACGCACAACTGATGCGCGAATACGAATGGAAAATGAAAGATATTCTTCGAAATTTCGAAAGCGAATTAGAAGGGGGCGATCTGTATATTTCCGTGATTGTGCGGCTCGAAAATGGAAACTTAATCGTTGAAGTCAGAAACAACATCGAGTTGCTCGATGACGAAAAAAATCGGATTCATTTACGATTGGAATTGGGACACCAATCCGCCCATTTTCTCGATATTTATTCAAAAATTCAAGATTCCCGCGAAGGCGGTGGGATTGGCCTTGTGCTCATCATTTTTATACTGAAAAACATGGGAGTTGATCCATCGGCACTTCAGCTGATCGCGCGCGATGGATGGACGTGCTTTCAACTTCGCATCCCCGCACATTTCAAACCGATAGAAATAACTACCGAAATCAAGCGCCGAATCCTTTACGACGTGAAGGGTATTCCAACATTTCCCGAAACAATCGAAAAGCTTTTGGCGCTCTGCGACAACGAAGAAGCAACGATTGAGATGATTGCCGATGAAATTGAAAAAGACCCTGCCATTACGACCGATGTGGTACGCCTTTCCAATTCTGCTGGATTTATTACCGGAAAACGCATCTACAATGTTGCAGAAGCGATAAAAACAATTGGGCTTAAAAACGTACGGGCTTTGATCCTTGTTAGCGGCGCACGGAAAATCATCGATTCGCGATATAAAAAATTTGAAGAAATCTGGGAACACTGCAACAAGGTATCGTACTACTGCCGCCACTTAGCGCACGATTATCATCTGTTGAGCAGATTTGAAAACATCGCCATTGCGGGGTTACTTCACGATTTAGGCATGATTGTGCTGCAATCGGTCGATATTGATCTCGTCAAACGAATTGCCACACTTACGCGCGATAAGAAACTCATCCATTCGCCTATTTTAGAAGAAGAGTCCCTCGGCATAAGCCATTCAGCGCTGGGGGGGCACATCGCGTGCCGGTGGAATTTCCCCGATTATCTCATCGAAGCAATTCAGTTTCATCATTCCCCTCTTGATGCGAGCGAAGAATTTAAAGACATCGTATACGCAGTGTATTTAGCCAATATGCTTGTTGGCATTGAAGAAAAAAAATACGAATACTATTTTATTGAAAATCAGGTGCTCAAGCGATTCGATCTCAGTGGTGGTCAAAAAATTCACGAATACCACAGGAAATTAAAAAAAGCGCTAAAAGCAGAAGAAAAATAAGTTGTCAGCGCACAGTACACAAATACCATCCCTATTACCAGCCGCATTGCCGAATCGAAAAGCACCAACTGCTGCACTGCGCCTTCTCCCATTTCCGCAGATATTTCATCAAACGATTCGCGAATTTTTTTAGGATAAATGATAATAAAGGGACCCGTGATTACCATAAACAACCCCACAATGAACACAAACGTTGACCATTTCCCATTGTAAAACGTAAGCGGAAAACCTAACAGTACAAGAGCAACCCCATGTAAAAAGAACAGCTTATGACTAAACCACCGCATCCAAAATTTGTACGATTGCTGGCGAAGCGCAATTTCCGTAATGCCCATAGCAGTAAACAATATCCCCAGCACTATAACGTAAAGAGAAATAAAGTCTTTATTAATTAAAAGATTTATCGGCAGATTCATACGCACTTGTCCCGATTGCACGTGTAATGGGAGAAGCAGCACGAGTATTGCTTCTCCCTATTTTTATTAATTTAATATCGGTAATGGTCTGGCTTATACGGCCCATCGATAGGTACGCCAATGTAGTCCGCTTGTTTTTGGGTCAGCTTAGTAAGTTTCACTCCCAACTTTGCAAGATGCAAGCGCGCAACTTCTTCATCCAATTTTTTGGGGAGCGTATACACTTTCTTCTGTAAATTTTTATTCGTCGCAAGCTCAATCTGTGCAAGGCATTGGTTGGTAAAGCTGGTTGACATCACAAAGCTGGGATGACCAGTGGCACAGCCCAAATTTACCAATCGCCCTTCGGCAAGCACGATGATGCTTCTTCCCGATTTTAGCGTCCATTTGTCGACCTGGGGTTTAATTGTTTCCTTTTTGCATTCTGGAGTATTTTCAAGATAATGCATTGCGATTTCGCTATCGAAGTGCCCGATGTTGCACAATATCGCTCCATCCTTCATTTTTTCCATATGTTCACCGGTAATGACATCGATGTTTCCTGTTGCGGTAATGAATATATCACCGATTGGTGCTGCATCATCCATTGTTGTGACTTCATAGCCTTCCATCGCAGCTTGCAATGCACAAATTGGGTCAATCTCAGTCACTAAAACCCGCGCTCCAAATCCTCTCATCGACTGACAGCATCCTTTGCCCACATCGCCATAGCCGCAGACCACCACAATTTTTCCAGCAACCATGATATCAGTCGCGCGTTTGATGCCATCGGCAAGCGACTCGCGACATCCGTAGAGATTATCAAACTTGGATTTGGTAACGGAATCGTTGACATTAATCGCGGGGAACAACAACTCTCCCGCCTTCTCCATCTGATAGAGTCGATGAACGCCGGTTGTGGTTTCTTCCGAAACGCCGAGAATGCGCGATGCAATGCGTGTCCAGCGTGTAGGATCTTTTTTCACGCTTTCCCTCAACCGCGCCATGATGATTCGCGCTTCTTTATTTTCAGGATCCCTTGTTAAAAACGACGGATCTCTTTCAGCTTTCACACCCCAATGCACAAAAAGCGTCGCATCGCCCCCATCGTCGACAATGAGATCGGGACCAGATCCATCGGGCCATGTGAGAGCCTGTTCGGTACACCACCAATATTCCTCGAGCGTTTCCCCTTTCCAGGCAAATACCGCTGCCGATCCGGCTTTTGCAATAGCTGCTGCCGCATGATCTTGCGTGGAAAAGATGTTACACGATGCCCATCTGACATCAGCCCCTAAGATTTTTAGCGTTTCGATGAGTACCGCAGTCTGAATGGTCATATGCAGGCTCCCCATAATCTTTTTGCCTCTCAGCGGCTTATCTTTTCCATACTTTTCCCGTACTGCCATAAGACCGGGCATTTCTGCCTCAGCCAGTTCAATTTCCTTTCTCCCCCATTCGGCTAACGAGATATCAGCAACCTTGTAGGGAAGCGACGGATTCACTTCGAGAAACGAAGGTACTTTTACGTTCATTGCATTGCTCCTTTATTTTATTAGATTACACACAATCATAAGTACAACGGCTGCGCTTTTTGGCACAATGGGAAATCTTCCGCACGATTTGGTCACTACCCCAAAGTGGATTTTTCTGAAACATATATTAAAATCCGAAATCCCGTATTGGTTTCAAATGCTGAAACTTCCTTTAAACTTAATCCCGCACTTGTTAACCACTTTTCCATAAGCTCGCGCGAAAAACCCAACCATCGATGTCCAAGGGAATTTCTAAATTCTTCCTGCAAATGTTGATCGAGTTCCACAACGATACATTTCCCACCGCTTTTCAATGCCCGCGATGCCTCCTGTAATCCTTTGAGCGGTTCACCTAAATGGTGAAGCACCATATTCAATACCGCAAGCTCAATCTCGCCATCGCGCACAGGCAAATGCTCAATTTCTCCAATGCGAAGTTCAATCTTTAAGCCATAGCGTTCCCGTTTAAAGCGCTGCCGAGCAAGTTCGAGCATTTTTGGGGATTTATCAATGCCAATCACACGCATGGCCTTCTCGCACAGCACTGGCAAAAGCTCACCCGTCCCGCACCCTAAATCGGCAGCAACCGCGCATGGATCGATTCGGGCGAAAATTTCACCCGCAATGTCAATATTCCCCACAATGCTGCGTTTCAGTTTGTCCCATCGTGGGGCAAGGGCATCGTAAAACAGCGTTTTCTCTCGCGCTTTTTCAGAAATTCTTTCTTCCAGGCGTTGCAGCTCGAGTTTCATCTCGTCATCGCTAAGAATGAGTTCTTTTAAAAGCTCAGCATTTTTTGCGCTATTGGTTGCTTTATAAAACACCCACAATCCGTCGCGTCTCGATGACAAAAGGCCTGCTTCCGCGAGTATTTTAAGATGACGGGAAGCCCCAGGTTGCGAAATGTGTAATATTTCGACAATATCGTTCACATTCAATTCGTGCGAAATCAACATTGCATATATGCGCAAACGCGTTTCGTCGGAAAGGGCCTTGACTTTTGCCAGTAATTCCATAAATTTATCATAATATTTAAATATGCTAATATAATAATACATTCTTATGAAAAGGTCAAGAAAATTTATAAAAAATTAAAAAATTATCAGCAGAACTCATCCAAATTGTGAATTGGTAGCATCGCAAAATTCTATGGGAAGGTAAGTTTCGCAATTCAACCGCATGGTTGGTTTTCGTTAATCTTTATCAAAATTTCATAAAATTTCTCAAAATCAGTAATTTCTGAATTTGAGATTCATACCATATTGACGAACCGTCTGGTTGGAATTATTTTTATAGTTGAGAATATTGGGAAGGAGGTTTTCTACTAATGAAAAAAATATGCATAGCCACTCTGTTGGTTGGAGCGGGGATTTTTTGTCTTGCGATATCAGCAAACGCCCAAACTACGTATGGGAGTGCCTTTAAAAGCCCATTTACAATTATGTGGGGTGCGATTGAACTCGATCACACTTACTTTTGCCTAAACGGAACAAGCGACTGCTACGCAATAGCGAGTTCAGGAATTCAATCTAGTTCGACTGGAGGAACACGCATGTGGGATACTTATGGACCAACAACTCCAAGCGAACGCTGTGCTTCCCGTGCGCGCGCAAGCAACAACATCTCAAGTCCGTGTTTTATTATTTACGGTGTCACTGGAGTGTGCCATACGCAGACCAATCGCGGTCTTGCTTCGTTTGGGAAGAGATTGAATCACAACAATTTAAAAGGCGGATGGGCAAGTTTGACAGCATATGGGTACTACGGTGCTGGATGGGACAATTGTAGGCGAACATCAAACATTGGCTGTGGCAGAAACCCCGACGATAGGTAAAATAGATTTGAAATTTTCGAATGAACCCATGAGCCCCCCAAATGGGGGGCTTTTTCATTGATATTGATTTAAAATGATTAAGTTTATATTGCCATTTATAATTTTTATATATAATTATTCCATTTCTTATGTATATTTAAAATATATAATATTTTTATTTTTAGTAAATGACATGAACTACTTACGGTGAAAACGGAGAAAAACGATGAAATCAAAAATTTTCATTGGATTGATTATTTTAGTATCGATTATGGCACTAATTGCATACCTCACATCCCGCCCCGATCCTGAGATGATGGCGCAGCCAAAAATTTCGCAAAAAAATACAATTCCTTCGTCAAGTAGCGGATTTTTCAGCTCGCGATTTTTTTCCATGCTAAAAAGGCTGTTTCAAAGCGATGAAAGGGATCTAACTGAAGGAAGTGAACGCCCCGAATATAAAGCGCTCATCGATAAAATAGACAAGCTTTACGAAAATTTCGCATTGCTTCCCCCTGAAAAACGCGACGAAAAAAAGCTCATATTAGATCAAGCAGCACTGGTTATCGATTATCAGCTTGGTCCAAATCATCCTAAAAAGAAAGAATTTTTGGAAATCGTTGGATGGTCCTACGATGCACGCCAACCATTAAATCAAAAATATCTTAAAGGAGAAATCACGCGCAAAGAGTTTTTTGAAAAACTCGAAGAACATTTTCGAGAAGTCGGCGAAAAGTACGCTGCAATCTTTACCGATGAAGAATACCGCGCGATGTTTAATATGGAAAAAGGCGAAAGCCTTGGCGCTGCGATGGGGCTTACACCAGAGATGGCTCAGGCACTCGATGAACGCGATAAACAAACACCGCCCGACAACCTTCGAAAAGAAGATTATGCTCTTTCGGAAGATGAAACAATGACACCAGAACAAATACGCATTTTCCAAAAAACCTACGGCGATCCTCCAGGATTTTATCCCGAACCCTTAGAGGAATTCAAAAAAGAGTGACGTGGGAGGGCAATATGAAAAAAAATTGGTGGAATAAAATACTTCGTTACGGAAGTGTGATGGTGGTGATGCTTCTCGCATGCAAAGACAATTCCTCAGCATCTGGAGGACCCCCAATAAATCTTTTTACTGAAATTATGCAGTTCCCCGATCGCAGCGCTCACTACCATGGCAAGCCAAAACCATTTGTTCCTACCCGAGAACCCGAAATTTTTGCCGAACGGTATGCCAAGCTTTACGAAAGCCATGTTGCAAAACGTGGAGGTAAAATCCCATTGGAAGGCCCTGAAAAATTTAAATTCGAAAAAGAGATGATGCTTGTCCAAGCTGGCTTGCTCTTCGATATGCGCTTGGGAGAAAATCATCCCGCAAAGAAAAAATTTTTAGAAATTGTCGCATGGTCATTCGATCAGCGAATGCCTATCATTGAGAAGCGCAAACCCTACATTATGGCAGAAGAAAAAGCATTTAAAAAAGCAGAAGAACTCGATTTCCAACTTCACGAGAAACTCCTCATCGAAGTGAAAAAAAAGATGAAAGCGATTTTTTCGCCGCACGATTATAAAAAAATGACAAACGAATAGCGCAAACCCTTACGAGGGCCGAACGCAAATGGTGGTACCGCGTTTTTCAATAAGACCTTCGATTTCAAGATAGGTAATCTTTTCGTTGACTACCGCAACATCAAAACCGAGTTTGCGGATCAGTTCATCGATGTCGCACGATGGGGATGCATATTCCAGTATTTTTTGCTCTATGGAATCGGGCGGGAAATGTATGGTACTGTTGGATAGTTTCCGATCGCGCTCATTTTTATAAAGATAACTCATCCCCTCCACCATTTCATGTGCAATCAGCCGCTGTGCTTCAGTAAAATCTTTTGCAATTGGAAGATGCAACTCTTTAAAAATATCATCTGGCGTTGCGGCCAGCACTGCTCCTGCCCTTATAAGCGCATGGCAACCTTCGTATCCTTCATCGAGCGCTGTTCCTGGGCACGCAAACACTTCGCGGCCCTGCTCCAGCGCATAGCGAGCTGTAATGAGCGCACCGCTTTTTGCGCCTGCCTTCACCACCAGCGTGCCACGAGAAATTCCGCTTATGATTCGATTGCGGCGCACAAAAGTCCACTTGCCCGCAACAACTCGTGGCGGATATTCAGAAAAAAGGCATGACCCTTCCGACGACACAATGCGATCGAACAGGTCGCGGTTTTGGAGCGGATACATCACATCGATGCCATTGGCCAACACGCCTATTGTTGCTCCTCCTGCATCCAGCGCACCGATGTGCGCTGATGTGTCGATCCCCAACGCCATGCCGCTTACAATCGTAAAACCACCCCGCGCTAACGAAGCGGCAAAAATATTTGCAACTTTGATTGCGTGCACATCTGCGTTGCGCGTACCCACAATCGAAAAGCAATTCTCAATGCGGGAAATCCCTTTTCGATACAATACCAATGGGGGATAGCGGATTTCTCGAAGAAGCGGCGGATAGCAACCGTGCCAAAAATCGATAATGTCAATACGCCGCTGTTCGCATTCGCGCGCGATCTTTTCGGCTGCTTTGATGGCACTGGTACTGTACAGTTCGCTTATAAACGGCTGTGTGGCAAGCGGTTCTTTCGCATTTGTTTCCCGAAAGATTTCTTCGGCAGACAGCCCTTGTTCAACGAGACGATAAATTCCTCTTCGCACCGGTTCGGATGCGATTGCCAGGGCAATGGCAAATATTGCCCTATCGTTCATTTCTCATTACCCTTTTGGGAAATGAATTCCATAAGTTTCTGTATATTATCGCGACAAGCAGTACGGTACTCCACAATAAGCGGATTATCTCTTGCCGCATCCAAATCGGCACACAAAGATTGGTAATGTGCAAGCGCTGTTGCATATTTCTCCGAATCAAAATACAGCCGCCCTAACGCCATTCGTTCACGGTACATTCCCTTTTTGTTTGCAACCAGAGATTCGAGCATTCTGATACCCTCTTCTTTATCTTCTTTCACATAAAAAAGGAAAATGGCTAATCCGTAAATGGCACTTGAGTAGGAGGGATTTAGTTCAATCGCCTTTCGATAGTGGAATTCTGCCTTTTCGACATCCACCTGCGTTTTCCCTTCTTTCGCTTTATTCGCATACGCCACTCCTAACGAATAATGCACAAGAGGATTATCGCGTCCCAGGGCGAGCGCTTTGTTAAACGTTTCAATGGATGCATCCCACATGCGACTCTCAAGATACTTCTCTGCCAACTTCTGATATGAAAGCGCTAGCTTTGTCGGCGATTCGTCACCCGATTTCACGCGTTTCTCCTGTTCTGCGATTGTTTCAAGAAGTTCGGATATTCCCGGCCCACGATACTGGCGCTTGCAAGAAAGCTTGTCTTTGCACGCAATATCAATGCATATAAATACAATACACATAATTGCCAATAAAAACTTTCTCATTGCCACCAATCCATTCGTTTCGAATTTTTATGCCTTTATTTATATATACGCATGACGCGTCAGAATTTTAAAAATTTTTTTACTTTGTAAAAAATTTTTGCAATAAATTTTCGATATACTATACATGTATATAGTATTTATGTTGACAATTTGCACATCTTCGCTTAATAGGACATATGCGAAGAAATTTTTTTCCTGTGAATCAGCACATGAATAAGAAATTTTCTTTATAAAAAATTTTTTAATTGGCATAAAATTATCGTATTAATTCATAAAGGCATTCCAAAGTTAATTTTGCAGTTGCAAAATGATTGAATATCTGGATGCTGGTATCACCATTTAGTTGAGGTAATATGTTATGGGAGACCAAAGAGAACTAAATCAAAAAGTTCATGCGCTCGAATCGGCAATTATGCAAATCGAAAAGCAGTTCGGCAAAGGCGCCATCATGAAACTGGGCGATGAATCGGCGAAGATCAAAATCCCAGCAATCCCCACTGGCGCCATTGCATTGGATATTGCACTTGGAATTGGTGGAATTCCACGCGGTCGCGTGACCGAAATCTTTGGACCAGAATCATCCGGCAAGACCACTCTCTCGCTTCAAATTATTGCCGAAGCACAAAAGCGCGGCGGCATTGCGGCATTTGTTGATGCCGAACACGCCCTCGACCCAACCTATGCGCGAAAGCTCGGAGTCAATACCGATGAACTGTTAGTTTCACAACCCGACACCGGTGAAGAAGCTCTCGAAATTACTGAAATGTTGGTGCGTTCCGGCGCAGTAGATATCATAGTAATTGACTCCGTCGCCGCATTGGTACCAAAAGCGGAAATTGAAGGCGAAATGGGGGATGCTCACATGGGCCTTCAGGCTCGGCTAATGAGCCAGGCCCTTCGAAAACTTACCGCGGTAATCGCAAAATCCAATACCAGCGTGATTTTCATAAATCAGATCCGCCATCGAATTGGCGTTATGTTCGGATCGCCAGAAACCACAACGGGCGGTAACGCATTGAAGTTCTACTCATCTGTTCGCTTGGATATTCGGCGAGTAGAAACCATCAAAAATGGGGAAGAACCAATTGGAAACCGCGTGCGCGTAAAAGTCGTGAAAAACAAGGTCGCACCGCCGTTCAAGCAGGCCGAGTTCGATATTATGTACGAAACTGGCATTTGCCGCATGGGCGGTATCCTCGATTTAGCAGTGAAACACGATATTGTGAAAAAATCGGGAACGTGGTATTCCTATGGCGATGAGCGCATTGGCCAAGGAAGAGATAATGCGAAATTATTCCTTGAGAAGAATCCTTCAATTGCACAAGAAATCGAACGAAAAATCCTTGTTCTCTACGGACTTGCGGCAGAAGAATCAATCGCAGCAACAGCAGGCGAAAAGTAAAAGGAGATAGACGCGCAGTGTGAACATCGTACAGAGCATTCGATTAAAAACAAATGACGATCTTAAAAGGATTGCTGAAGCGGGAAAAATAATTGCAGCGATATTTCGCGAACTTGAAAAGATTTCGCTTGTTGAAATGACAACCCATGAGCTCGATGCGTTCATTGAATCGTTAATACTGAAACACCACGCGCGCCCATCGTTTAAAACAGTTCCCAATTACCATCACGCAACCTGCCTCTCCGTAAACGATGAAGTCGTTCATGGAATTCCTTCGAAGAAGAAAAAATTAAAAGAAGGCGACATCATAAAAATTGACATTGGCGTCGTGAAAAATGGATACTTTGCCGATGCGTGCCGAACATTTCCTGTTGGGCATATTTCCGAACGGGCAACGCGCCTCATTCGCATTGCAAAAGAAGCGCTCGAAATTGGATTAGATCAAGTTCGACCCAATCGGAAGCTTGGCGATATCGGCTTTGCGATCCAAACCTTTGTGGAATCGCATGGATACAGCGTAGTGCGCGATTTTACAGGCCATGGAGTAGGGTTTGCAGTCCATGAAAATCCCAATGTTCCTCATTATGGGAAAAAAAATACTGGGCTCATCCTCCGCGAAGGGCTCGTGCTGGCAATCGAACCGATGATCAATGAAGGCACCGAAAAAGTAATAATACTCGACGATGGGTGGACTGCCATGACAGCTGATGGGAAGCTTTCCGCACAATTCGAACATACCGTCGCGGTTACAAAAAAAGGACCCCTCATTCTTACGGATTAATTTTGCCATGCGAGACAGATTGCGAGATATCCAATCGGAGAACGATCCGCGAAATCTTCCCATAAACAAAGTGGGGGTAAAAAATATTAGTTACCCGGTGGTGGTTCTCGACAAAACAGAAGGCGAACAGCACACTGTGGCGCGCGTAAACATGTATGTCGATTTACCGCACAACTTCCGTGGCACCCATATGAGCAGATTCGTTGAAATTTTAAACCGCTATCGAAAAGGAATAAGCACAAGTAAGATTCGTGAAATTCTATTCGAAATGCAAAAAGCGCTCAACGCCGAACGAGCTCATTTTGAAATCGAATTCCCTTACTTCATTACAAAAAAAGCCCCTATTTCCCACGAAGAAGCCAAAATGGAATATACATGCCGACTCATTGGCGATTCGAGCGTGGATTATTACACTCTCGAAGTCAAAGTCCCCGTCCTCTCGCTATGTCCTTGTTCCAAAGAGATTAGCAAATTTGGTGCCCACAATCAGCGCTCTTTTATTACTATCACCATTAAAGCACGAGAGAAAATTTGGATCGAAGATATTGTCGCCATCGCCGAGCAATCCGCCAGCTCCGATATCTATGCGATTCTGAAACGCGAAGATGAAAAATACATCACCGAACGGGCATATCAAAACCCAATGTTTGTTGAAGATATGGTACGAAGCGCTGCGCTGAAACTTATGGCCACAAAAGGCGTGCTTGCATTTTCAGTCGAATCGGAAAATATTGAATCCATTCATAACCATTCCGCATATGCATTAATCGAATGGAATGGTGGAACAAAAACTTCCGAAAAATAATTTCGCAAAACTTACATTTGCAATTTCGCTATTTTTCTTGAGTTTTTTTACCATTTGGATTAAAATGGCAGGTACGCACCATGAAATAGCGCAGTAAGGTTATGATATGCGAAAATTGAAATACATAGTGCCAAATGCTATCACGGCAATGAGCCTTCTTTTGGGGGTTGTGGCAATCATCATCGCTGTTGAAGGATTTCTTAACAATAGGATTATATCGTTCTTTAACATGGAAGGTCCTCATGCGATTCTGGCGGCGTGGATTACCGTGTGGTGTGTGCTTTTGGACAAGCTCGATGGATTTTTCGCCAAAGCATTCAATGCGACCACAGATTTTGGCGCACAATTTGATAGCATGGCAGATTTAGTATCATTTGGAATAACGCCTGGCCTCATTTCTTATGGAGCAGTCTATGCAATTGTTGGTGACGCCTTTTTTGAAAATCGCCTTCTTCTCATCGCATGTATTGGCGCTTACATCCTCGCTGCAGCTGTGCGCCTCGCAAGGTTTAATGCGGTTGATATCGATGAATTCCCCGATTATTTTCGCGGTTTACCATCGACTATTGCAGGCGGCATCATGGCAATGGTCATAATTCTGCTGTATAAGTACAAGGAAATGATTGGCGTAAAATCTTTCATTATCATCATCGAAAGCGCACTGATCATTTGTGCGGTGCTCATGGTTTCACCGTTGCTGCTATCGAAATTAAAACCGCGAAAAAGTAAATTAATAAACTTCTTCCAAATTGTAAATATCGCCATCGGATATGCATGTGGCATTGGGATGCTTTTCCCCGAATACCTTTTTTCCCTGATCGTCCTTTACCTCTCAGTTGGCTTCACTTATGGCATAATAAAGAAGGACGAAATCGTAAAACAAACGAGATCCACCCAACGCGTACAATAGTTTTTTTCTGTTTTCTTTTCCAACGTTCTATGATGAAATTTCTTGCAACTCTTCTTCTGAAAGTTGTTCCTTTGTTGCAAGCGTTTTGAGAACATCCTTTTCATCATACTTTAAAAAAAGGATAAGCCCCACCGCGCAAAATGCAAATGCCACCACACCCGTAAGCCGCACCCCAATGTCGTTTTCGTGGCTTTTCCCCAAAAGGAGAAGCGATGGAAACAGAAGCGCTCCTAACATCTGCCCCATTTTCGACATAAAGGTACGGGCACCAAAAAAGATCCCTGCTTTAAAATTTCCAGTTTTTATCCCATCAGCTTCTGCAATATCGGCGATAATCGCGTTTGGTAAAATACCAAAAATTGCTAATGGAAGCGACGCCCACGCAATCAGCGCATATGCCTGAATTATTGGGGAAATGGGCCATTTGCCGAGAGGAAACACAATCACAAATACAAGCGCGTAGAGAATAAACGCGATGACAAGAAGTCGCTTTTTCCCAAGGCGTTGTGCAATAAGGTTAACGGGGACATAAAAAATAAACGAAAGAGCGAACAGTACAATCATGAGTTGGGAAAATACTTCCTTTTCAAGCTTGAGCAATACCGTTACATAATATACCAACCCTGTGGTAATAAACGTGAGCGCTGTCCAATACGTAAGATCGGAGAGCGTAAAAAACAGGAATCCTTTGTTTTTGAATGCCGAAATCACAGCCTGAAAGGTACCTTCGCTGGAAACGTTTGGCTCGCAATAACGGCGCTCATCGATGAAGATAACGGGCAAATACATGAATATGAGCGATATCACAGCAAAAACGGTAACTGTAAGCTGAAATGCCTGTACCGAATTCATTGTTTTTTCAAAATATGTTTGGAGCGCTGGAGCTTGCGAACCAGTTGCAAAACCTAAAGCCCAGGTAATCGAAATAAGCGTGCTTAAAAAAAGTCGTTCGCGCGGACTGTGCCCCAATTCGCTCATCCATGCAAAAAAAGGCGTTACGTACATCGTCATAAACCAATAAAAAAGCGTAATAACCACAAAAAGCCATATTACATTTATCATATGAACTGTTTTCATCGGTGGTATAAAAGCCAACACGCTCAAAAGAGCAAAGGGAAATGCCCCAATTGCCAAAAATGTTCTTCTTCTTCCAAATGATGACTTACTTCGGTCAGAAAGCCCTGCGATTAAAGGATCGGTAATTGCATCCCATAACCTCCCAAATGCAAAAATGATACCAATGATTGTCAACACCCCAAAGACATATCCCTGATAAATGAATGGGGGAAAAATTGTCTGTTGACCATTTTCTGGTGGCAAATAAAAATATACTAAAAGATTACCCACGCTAAATGAACCAAGCGACCATCCAAATTGCCCAAGCGCATACATTATTTTCTTCCAGAGCGGAAGCGTTTCGATGTGATAAGTTGCCATATCCCACTCCTTAACAATTAATTTTTATGCATGGTACATCAATATAAATCCATGTCAATTTATTTTCGCATGTTCAAGAAAAATTGCGATTTACAACAATGCGCCAAACAAATTACATGTAATCAATTGCACAATCGTCAGCCAGCTTTACGATGAGGTCAATGTATGTTACGCTATTTGTTCAATATGGATAAAATACGATACGTAAAAGGCCAGAAGCCAAACGTACCCTGCATTCTCTGCGCAATTCGAGATAATCACCCCGAAGTACCCGATTTAACTGTGTATCGCGATGATGCTTTCATTATCGCGATAAACTTGTACCCATTTAACTCGGGACATCTGATGATTTTTCCAGCCCGCCATGTGGAAGAAATAAATGAGCTTTCCGATAGCGAAGCGTTGATGCTTCATCATCTCACCACAAAAACTCTTGATATATTGAAATCAGAATTCTCACCCACTGGATTCAATGTGGGGTACAACATCGGGAAAGGAAGTGGCGCAAGCATCTCTCATCTGCATATGCACATCGTCCCGCGATACGACAATGAAGTGGGGTTTTTAGATGTGCTTGCGGGAACTCGTATAATTGTGCTTGATCCCTGCGAAGCCCGCGAGCGCGTAAAAAGAAGTTTTGAGTTATTTAAAAATTAATTCCTCGCTTTCGAAAAGCCCTTCCATATCTTCGCGGTTTAGCTTTAAGGAGAATGGTTCGGCACACATTGGGCACACTCCTCGATTTTCCCCAATCGCGAGCTTTTCAAGCGTAAGTTCAAGCTTGCTGCCACAATAAAGGCAGGTAAAATCTCTCGCAGCCATTGGTCTCCGTAGCATGCATCCCCCTCTCGCTTTCACTATATTCTATTTGGATTTATATTACTATTTAATTGTTCCTTTCGTTTATTGGCAACAATTTATTTCTCAACAAAAACTTGACTTTTTCCGATGATAGAGTAAGAAATCCTTATTAAGATTAGTTCCACACCCACGAAACATTGGAGGCCACGATGACACGCAATTGTGCGATTTGTACAATAATGCTGAGCATAACAATTATACTGTTCTCGCATCTTGCAACGGGCCCAGCATTCACCCAAACGAATCAACCTTCAGGCGGCGATAAGCTTACTTCGAAAGAAATAGAGCTTGAAGGCTCAATGCTCGACAAGCAATTTTTTGCGGTAAACAAAGATATAATAAAAACAGTAAAGGATTATAAAGTGACCAGCGATGAATTTAAAAAACATTTGCGCATCATTCCCTTTCAGACTGATATAAAATTTTCGGACAATGGGAAAGGACAATTCATCGAAGTGAGTCGCCATAAATTCATTCGAAACCCTCTTAACTTACATCAAATTGTTGGCATTAAAAATAAAACATTTCGCATTTATTACAGCGGGGAAACAGTCACAAGGATTGAAATGACCATTTTTGAACGATATTACGACGACAACACTGCAGTGCAGGTCGATATTGTCGATCCCACCCCCGGCGATGAGCAAACGAATGACATAACCTTCACCCACACATTGCTCGTAAACTATTCAATGGAAAACGAAAAGCTCAGAAGAACAGTGAAACTTCTGGATAACAAAAAGCTTGGCGAAATTCAAAACACAACCGCGTTTCCCATCCGCAATCAACTGCGAAGAGACGTTCTTGTCCCAAATATAATCTATGTGAACAATGTTCTGTTAGATGTGGCGGAAAGCTTTTATAAAGGGAAGAAGGATGCGGAAGCGCTTATGCTTGAATTCTTACAAAAATCAACCGCTTATTAAGAAAAATTTAACTACCTTTTCCGAATAACATCCGCTGTTTCGTCCATCGAAGAAAGCGGATGTTTCATTATTGCCCCACGCATAAGTTCATACTATTAGCAGGGTTTTGTGGCTTTTTAACGGAATTTCTCGTCGCAATCGTATTATTTTACGTAAATGTAATATTTATACCACTGTCAATTAAATTGACACGAAAAATAAATTGTTGCATCGTGTCCCCACTACACATTTTTACTAAAAGGAGAAGCCAATGCCAAAACAAGAAGTATACATTGCAGCAGAACGCACGTTTGCCTACGAATCCACATCGAACAAACCCGTTTCAAAATTTTTTGGCGAAAATACGTTCAATTTAAAAACAATGCGCCAGCGACTTCCCAAAGAAGCATATGAAGCATATATCAGCGCAATTGAGAGAAAACGAAAAATCGACATCGATCTTGCGAACATCGTGGCAAACGCAATGAAAGAATGGGCAATTGAGAAAGGCGCAACGCATTACAGCCATTGGTTTCAGCCCATGACGAGCCTGACTGCGGAAAAACACGACAGTTTTCTTGAGGCAATTGGCAACGGCGAATATATTGAACGGTTTTCTGGCAAACAATTGGTTCAGGGGGAACCCGATGCATCCAGTTTTCCCAGCGGCGGAATTCGATCGACATTTGAAGCGCGCGGCTATACCGTCTGGGATCCATCCAGTCCCGCTTTTATTATAAAAGGTGGCAAAGGCATCACCCTTTGCATTCCATCAATTTTTCTCTCATATAATGGCGAAGCGCTCGATCTCAAAACGCCACTTCTGCGATCGATAAACGCGATCAACGATGCTGCACTGAAAGCACTTCGGGCATTGGGGAATAACCGCCCCAAAAGGGTGTATGCCACGTTAGGTCCAGAACAGGAATATTTTCTCATCGATAAAGAATTCTACTATCGACGTTTCGATCTGGTAATGACAGGCCGTACGCTTGTGGGCATGCCACCGACACGGGGGCAACAGTTAGAAGATCATTACTTTGGAAGCATAAAAGAGCGCATTTTAAGCTTTATGCACGAAGTGGAAGAAGAACTCTATCTTCTTGGGATTCCCGCAAAGACGCGGCACAATGAAGTTGCGCCAAGCCAATTCGAAATTGCGCCTCTTTTTGAAGAAGCAAATTTAGCTGCCGACCACAATGCACTGGTGATGGAAATATTGCGAAAAGTCGCAACTCGAAATGGGCTTGTTGCTCTCCTGCATGACAAGCCGTTTGCCGGAATCAACGGCTCTGGAAAACATTTAAACTGGTCGCTTTCCGATGATCTTGGGAATAACCTACTCAATCCCGGCAAAACGCCACACGATAACATTCAATTTCTCGTTTTTCTCATCGCAACAGTCCGCGCGGTGTATTTGCACGCCGATATTCTCCGCGCTGCAATCGCATCGTCAGCCAACGATCATCGCCTGGGTGCGAATGAAGCTCCTCCTGCAATTATCTCAGTGTTCTTAGGGGATCAACTCACAAAAATACTCACAAACATCGAAAACGGTGCAGTGACCGAAGCGACAAATACCGCCATCATCGATCTTGGTATATCGCGCATTCCAATTCTCAGCCGCGATAACACAGATCGGAACAGGACTTCCCCTTTTGCATTTACTGGAAATAAATTTGAATTTCGCGCTGTCGGTTCCCACCAAAACATTTCGTTTCCCGCAACAGTGCTCAATACTATTGTTGCCGAAAGCCTCGACTATCTTGCAGAAAAAATTATGCAAAATGGAAGAAATGCAAAACAAGCAGCGATGGATGTTTTAAGGGAAGAGATTAAAATAATTAAACCAATTCTTTTCAACGGGGATAATTACTCGCATCAGTGGGAAGAAGAAGCTGCAAAAAGAGGGTTGCCAAATAAGAAAACCACACCAGCGTCGCTTCCCGATATGATTACCGATAAAGCGATTAAACTTTTCACAAAATACAATGTGCTTTCTGAAATCGAATTGAAAGCACGTTACCAAGTTCGCATTGAGCGATATTGCAAAAAACTCGACATTGAGGCAATAACTCTTTACGAAATGATTTCCAATCAAATACTTCCGGCAGCCTTCAAATACCAATCGACAATCGCTTCGTCTATTGATGATACTGAAGAAATTTTAAAAGACTCAATTGATCTGTCGCCGCAAAAGGAAATTTTAAAAGAAGTGACATCATTGATAAATCAAATTATCATTCTCAACAAAAAGCTGTTTGAAATGCGCACCAATGCGCTCGCTATCCACGATGAAACAAAACGCGCAGAATATTATTGCAATGAAATTCGACCTCTTATGGAAACCTTGCGCACTCACTGCGATCGGCTCGAAACCATTGTGGACACTGATCTGTGGCCAATGCCGAAATTTTGGGAAATCCTCTTTATCAACTGACGATACCTGCGATCGCATTTTTCTGAATGCTAACCTCCAATGTGGTCATGGGCAAAAAAGAAATATCCCATTATATATCCTGCGGGGACACATGCGATCTCTCATGCGCTCATCGACACTGACGTTTTGCGCATCATGAAGCGATTGCGCAATAATGGATACGATGCTTACCTGGTGGGAGGGAGTATCCGCGATATTCTTCTTGGGAAACGCGTAAAAGATTTCGATATCGTCACCGATGCTCACCCTCATCAAATTAAACGCCTTTTTAAACGATGTTTCCTTGTGGGCAAACGTTTCCGCTTGGCCCATGTATACGTGAATCGAGAGCGGTTTGTTGAGGTCGCTACGTTTCGCGCCATAGCGATGCCCGATGAAATTAAATCCGACAAAAAATATGCAGCAAATAACATATTCGGGACGATTGAAGAAGATGCGCTTCGAAGGGATTTTACTATTAACGCGTTGTACTACAATAGCGTTGATGGTTCCATTGAAGATTATACGGGCGGGATGGACGATATTAAAAAAAGGCTACTGCGCTGCATCGGAAATCCAATAAACAAGTTTACCGAGGATCCTGTAAGGATTATCCGCGCAGGCCGTTTGAGCGCACAGCTTAATTTTTCCATACCCAGAACGGAAAAGCGTGCAGCCATAAAATGCGCACCGCTTATTCGAGAAGCAAATGCCAACAGGCTTCTCGAAGAGCTATACAAAATATTGCGATGCGGTGCATCGGCAAAAACGTTTGAAAACCTTAAACAACTCCACGCCCTTCAACACTGGCTTTCGGAAATCGCGCAATGTGCGAATTTGGATTTTTTCATTAAGCGGCTTACTGCATTAGATGATCGGATTAACGCAGGTGAAAAATTCGGAAATCCAATTTTAATCGCAGTGTTGTTGTTTGATCTTTTTGAAGAAGCAGTTGGCCATGATACAGAAGAAATTAATCATCAGGAAATCATAAACTGCATTCGCGCACGCTACAATTCCCTGGCGCACCGTATGCGCATCCCTCGAAAGGATTGGGACATTATTACTAATATTTCAGCCCGAATCTGGACATTGAAACGCATTGGGCGTATTCGAAAAAAGAGAGAAGCGAAATTCGTGTGCAATCAATATTTTGACGATTCGCTAAAACTATTCGAAATCTATGCAGAGGCAAAAGGTTATCCTGCATCTTTTGTGCAATACTGGAAGCAAAGACAAAAAGAATATGCGTACAAAATGCACAACCGCGCACGCTATCGCCATCATGATAGTGGTGAAATAAAAAATTTTAAAAAAAAGAAACTTTATCGAAAACGCATAAAAAAAATAAATACATCGTGAAAAGGCGATCAACCGTATTGGACAACTGAGATCCAAATTAAAAGTGGCCATTAAAAATATTGACAGAAATACATCCTTCCTTTTTGTTGCAGTCAAAAATTATTAAAGAGGTGTATGCCATGAGAAAAGTTGGCATTGTAGGATGGCGTGGAATGGTCGGTTCAGTGCTCATGGACCGAATGAGAGAAGAAAAAGATTTTCAAGGATTTGAAACGATTTTCTTTTCGACCTCACAAGCAGGACAAAAAGGTCCCGATGTTGGCCAAGGGGAGAGCATCCTTTGCGATGCATTCGATGAGAAGCTATTAAAAACCATGGATATTATCGTCACGTGTCAAGGAAGCGATTACACAAAAGAAATGTATCCAAAATTGCGCGCGAGCGGTTGGAAAGGATACTGGATCGATGCTGCTTCTGCGCTCCGCATGAAAGATGATAGCATCATTGTGTTGGATCCCGTTAACCGTTCTGTCATCGATAACGGCCTTGCCGCAGGGATTAAAGATTTCATTGGCGGCAATTGTACCGTTAGCCTTATGCTGATGGCCATTGGGGGCCTTTTTCATGAAAATTTAGTAGAATGGATTTCTACGATGACCTATCAAGCGGCATCGGGGGCCGGCGCGAAAAATATGCGCGAACTTCTTTTGCAAATGCGGCACATCACTAAAAGTGTTAATTCCCTTTTAGATGATCCTCAAGCGGCAATACTTGAAATCGACCGCGCTGTGAGCGAATCACTCCGCGGAAAGGATCTTCCCACGGAAAATTTTAATGCTCCGCTTGCAGGAAGTCTTATTCCATGGATAGACAGTTTCATTCCCGAAACAGGACAAACGCGGGAAGAATGGAAGGGGTTTGCTGAAACCAATAAAATTCTTGCAACTTCAACACCTATTCCTGTTGATGGCATTTGTGTTCGCGTTGGTTCCATGCGCTGCCACTGCCAAGGGCTCACCATAAAGCTGAAAAAAAATGTTCCGCTTGAGGATCTCACCAATATAATTAAAAATGCAAATGAATGGGTTCGCATCGTCGAAAATTCAAAAGAAGAGACGCTGAAGCATTTAAGCCCGGCAGCAGTAAGCGGAACGCTCAACATCCCAATCGGGCGCATTCGAAAACTGAATATTGGACCAGAATATCTCACTGCGTTTACAGTTGGCGATCAGCTTCTGTGGGGTGCTGCAGAACCAATCCGTCGAATTTTAAAAATTGTGTTGGAATATCTCCACAGGGGTTGATTAAACGTACATGCAATTTTTCACAAATATTTTATCATTTTAACGCAAATTGAAATATTTCTTGAAAAAATGATCACCCCATTACTTTGTCGTACCACACAAACGATTTTACCGTTGAGGTGCCGAATTCGTCATAGGGCGACATACCGAGAGAGATCCCGTTGGCGCTTTTAAACTCATGGCAGGGAAATCCCCGTGGGCATTTGTTGGTTATTTGGGCGTGCTTTCAGGATTTCTTATCCTTTCCTTTTATAGCATCGTTGGCGGATGGACAATTGGTTATATCATAAAAAGCATAAGCGGAGATATTGCGACAATTCACAACAGCGATTCTGCAAAACAGCTTTTTGCATCTTTCATCGCACATCCTTATCAAATGATCTTGTATCATTTTTTGTTTATGCTTTCGTGCATTCTCATCGTGATTGGAGGAATCAAAAAGGGTATTGAGCGATGGAATAAAATTCTCAT
>JAOAAF010000047.1 GCA_026419015.1 Spirochaetota bacterium | reverse complement strand
CATCCCTCGTCCCCCTTTAAAAAAATATGCTCTCATAAAGAAAGACGATGAAAATGGCAGTCTCAGAAAAAATTTTTATTTTTTTTTATTACATTTTTTATCCTCTTTTTGTGTTATTTTTCTATTTAAAAAAACTATATATAAGATTTTTTTTAAAATGAAAGTTGATTAAAATAGTTCCATAAAAATAAAAAAAACCGCCATATGGCGGTTTTTTTTTAATAATTCTTCACATCGCACTCATTTTGGAACAACCTTAAAGCTTACTCGTCTTTGTTTTGGATCCAATCCATCAAGCCCAGGTAAAAGTTCCGCGGTTCCAACACCTTTATAAGTCAACTTATTACGATTAATCCCTGCACGGATAAGTTCATCGTACACTACTTTTGCACGCCCAGTAGATACATCATCAGTGGGCGCTTCTTTCACAAGAGCAGAATGACCTGTTACTTGCACCACATACCCCTCGGGAAGTTTATTCACAACATCCTTAATAATTGCCACAGATTTCGAACTGAGAAGGGACTTGTTTCGATTTGTAAGTGTCCAACTGTTCGGTGCAAACACCTCAAGTACATCAGCTGCTGGTTTTAAGGCTTCATTCATAGAATTAATAAACATAGCGGAAGAAGTTGAAACCGCCGGGGCCTCTGATTGCTGGGGTGCTGGTTGCTGCGATGCACAACCAATCATGCTTATGGCAGCAATAAATAAACTCACTAATACTACTCTTTTCATCAATTCCTCCTACACATTATTTGTTTCGCAGGTATTCTGCGATTCTGATTTGCTTAATTACAAAAAACCCGTATTTTTGTCAAGGGGTTTTATTTATTTATTACTATTATTTTTTGATATTCAAAAAGTCCAGTTTAATACAAAAGAAATCTCTTGACGCATAATGACCATTTTAAACAATGCATTTGCAAAAATCAAAGTGGGAGAATTTCCCATGAAAACGTGCACCATTTCCGAAGCAATTGAAGAAATTCGAAATGGCAGGATGATAATTCTTGTCGATAACGAAGACAGAGAAAATGAAGGGGATCTAGTCATTGCTGCGGAATTTGCCACTCCCGAAGCAATAAATTTCATGGCAAAATATGGGCGAGGGCTCATTTGTGTTTCTCTTACTCAAGAACGCCTAAACCAATTGGGCCTAAAACTCATGTGCCCCGAAAATCAGGATAAGTTTTGTACTGCGTTCACTGTAAGCGTCGATGCGAAAGAAGGTATCACTACAGGCATCTCCGCATTTGATAGAGCTGTGACGATAAAAAAATTAATCGATGAACGCACTCGACCGGAAGATCTTGCAAAACCCGGACATGTTTTCCCTTTGGCAGCAAAAAAAGGTGGAGTGCTTGTGCGCGCCGGTCATTCGGAAGGATCTGTCGATCTTGCACGCCTTGCTGGGCTTAAGCCAGCAGCGGTAATCTGCGAAATTCTAAACGACGATGGAACAATGGCTCGTCGTCCCGATCTGGACAAATTTGCCGAACAACACAATCTCAAAATTGCAACCATTGAGGATCTAATTAAATTCAGACAGCACACAGACCGATTGGTACGTCGGATTTCCGAAGCAAAATTGCCCACCCAATATGGAGAATTTACAATTATCGCCTATGAAACAGATGTGGATCCTTTCACACACGTTGCGCTTGTAAAAGGCGAAGTTGCTGGACGAGAAAATGTGCTTGTGCGCGTCCATTCAGAGTGCCTCACGGGCGATGTATTTGGCTCTTATCGATGCGATTGTGGTCCACAACTCCATAAAGCAATGGAAATGATCAACGCAGAAGGCCGCGGTGTCGTACTTTACATGCGCCAAGAAGGACGCGGTATTGGCCTTGGGAATAAAATAATGGCATACCATCTCCAAGAACAGGGCTTAGACACTGTGGAAGCAAACATCAAACTTGGATTCCCATCAGATCTTCGCGATTATGGTATAGGTGCACAAATTTTAGTTGATCTTGGTATTCAAACAATTCGTCTTTTAACAAACAATCCCAAAAAATTAATTGGCCTTGATGGCTACGGTCTTAAAATTGTTGAGCGAGTTCCAATTGAAATTCCCCCCAAAAAGGAAAACTACCAATATTTAAAAACAAAAAAGGAAAAGATGGGGCATCTCATTTTGAATCAAGAAAACAAAGGAAAAGACCATGACTTCGAATAATCCTACCATACTCATTATCGATGAAGAAGAGATGACCCGTTTTGCTCTTCAAAAAAAATTTTTAAAACAGGGCTATAACGTAATTTCGCTCGACAAAGCAGAAGATGCGCTCTATCTAATTAAAAACGAAGAAAAGAAAATCGACTTGCTTATCACCGATGTAAAACTTCGAAAAATGGACGGCATTGAACTTCTTCGCTATCTCAACACCCTTGAAACTTCAATTCCTGTGCTCGTGCTCACCGGCCAAGCAAATCTTGAAGATGCAATTAAGGCGCTTCGATATGGCGCAATTGACTTTATCCGAAAGCCCTTTGACGTTGCAGAAGTGCTTTCAGTTGCACGCAATGCGATACGAGCACGCCACGAGAAAGAAATCGCTGATTCTGTTGGCAAATATCTTAACTATGAAAAACGCCAATTTATTATTGGCAACGATATTTCTGCCTGCAATGTGCTCTCATATAAGTTAACAAAAAATCTCCCTTCTTCTGATTTTTGCAATAAAACAACTGCGGAAAATTTAGCACTCGCACTACGCGAAGCGATTACCAATGCGATGTTCCACGGAAATCTTGAAATTTCATCTGAAATTCGAACGGAAAAAGGCATCAATGGATTTAATGAAGAAATCGAAAAAAGGAGATTCGAAGCTCCTTACAAAGATCGCAAAGTAACTATTACCTATGAATATACAGGCAATTACGTTGAATACATCATCGAAGATGAAGGACCAGGATTTGATTTTACTCAACTCCCCGATCCGCGAAACCCCGAAAATTTTCTCAAAGACAGTGGGAGAGGAATTTTAATTATACAAATTCACATGGACGAAGTATCGTGGAACGAAAAAGGAAATATAATTAAAATGAAAAAATACCGAACATCGCGCAAAGAAAGCGAAAATGGAGGGAATAATGTACCACAGCATTAAATGGCTTGGCAATTCAGTTTCCATACTCGACCAGCGGCTTTTGCCCACGAAAGAAATCTACTACGAATACACGCACTACACCGATGTGGTGGATGCAATAACGCAAATGGTTATTCGCGGCGCACCTGCAATTGGCATTGCAGCAGCGATGGGCATCGCCCTTGCCGCAAAGAGAAGCGAAGCAAAAAATCTTTCAGAATTAAAAGAAGAACTGCATTTTGTAATTGACCAATTTGCCGCTACGCGCCCTACCGCAGTAAATCTCTTCTGGGCAATCGAGCGGATGAAAAAAATAATTGCAGATTCGACCTCGCCTGACGAATTGCGCGAACAATTGGAAAAAGAAGCAATCGCAATCCACGAAGAAGACATTGCTGCAAACAAAGCGATTGGCCTTCATGGTGCGCGATATCTCGCAGATGGCGATGTGGTAATGACGCACTGCAATGCAGGTGCACTCGCGACTGGCGGCTATGGGACGGCGCTTGGAGTAATACGCGCAGCCATCGAAGAAGGGAAAAAGATTAAGGTAATTGCATGCGAAACGCGACCTTACCTTCAGGGAGCACGGCTCACTGCATGGGAACTCATGAAAGATGGCATTGAGGTAACGCTTATAACCGATAACATGGCAGGACATTTTATGAAAATTGGCCTTATTCAAAAAATTATTGTGGGTGCAGATCGAATTGCGGCAAATGGAGATACTGCAAACAAAATTGGCACTTATTCGCATGCTGTTCTTGCCAAAGCGCATAATATTCCCTTCTATGTTGCCGCGCCTACTTCGACGCTTGATCCCCACACCCCCAATGGTACATCGATTCCAATTGAAGAACGCAGCGTTGATGAAGTTGCTTATTTTCAAGGGATCCAAATTGCACCAGAAGGGATTTTTATCAAAAACCCCGCGTTCGATGTTACCCCAGCGCAATACATCAGCGCAATCATCACAGAACGCGGCGTGATTGAAAACCCTGCACAATATGGTATTAAAGGATTTCTCGGAAATTAATTTGCAAGGGATTTTACGATAATTCATCCGTTGCTCAACCGCATCGAGCTTGTAACTCCGAGCGATTGGTATATTTCTAATGTTGCGCGAGATCGATTGAGCGTATAGAAATGAATGCCATCGACACCATTGTTGATTAAATCGTACACTTGCTCCGTTGCCCAATGTATCCCAACCTTTGCGACGAGTTCATCGCTTTCTGCGCGAGCAATATCGCGCAACAATCGCGCAGGGAACCGCGCTCCCAATGCGAGCTCTGCCATGCGCATCATGCTTTTTCGCGATGTGATTGGCATAATTCCTGCAACGATGGGGACAGAAATACCAGCAATTCGACATCGGTCGCGAAAATCGTAAAAATCGCGATTATCAAAAAAAAGCTGAGTACAAATGTAATCGGCCCCGGCATCCACTTTTCTTTTTAAGTATTCCATTTCCAAAAGGCGATTTGGCGTTTCGGGATGACCTTCGGGGTAACCAGCAACGCCTATTCCCATCCCGGGAAAATGTTCTCGAACAAATGCAACGAGTTGCGCTGCATAACGAAAACCGCCTTCATTTGAAACAAATCGCTCCATACCTTTGGGAGGATCACCCCGCAATGCCATGATATTGCAAATCCCATTTTCTTTATATCGCGCAAGAATTTTATACAATTCTTCTTTCGTTGAACCCACGCATGTGAGATGGCTTACCACCGTCAAATCCGTTTCTTTTTGAATTTTCACAACTAAATCGTGTGTCAACTCCCGGGTCGAACCACCCGCACCATAGGTAACACTTACAAACGATGGTTTAAGCGGCATAAGATCGCGTATGGTTTTAAAAAGTTCTAGCGATGATTTTTCATCGCGGGGCGGAAAAAATTCAAAGCTGAACGTAATTTTGCTTTGTGCAAAAATTTCTTTAATGTGCATCGTAATTTCATCAACAGTTGCTATTTGATTTTGAAAACCTATTGTACATATAGATCGCTAAAATCGTTCCACTGAAAAGGAGGTATCCTGCTGGAAGTTTCCCCGCCATTCCAATACCCACCGATGTTGAATTTATAAATCCAAAATACGAACATACAACGAGAGGCAATGACCACCAAAACGCTTTTAGAAAATCCTTTTCGATAAGATAAACTGCAACTGCGGTAAAAAACATCGAACTGAAAAGCGCACCTTCTTGAAAAGCAATGATGCTTTTCAGTGCAGGGAGGTGCTGCATGATGAGCAAATCTGCCTGTGCGGAACCAAGATTTTGACTTGCACCAATATATTGGCGCAAAAGGGAAACCCCCCATCCGGCAATCGCGGGTAGAAGTCCTAAAGCCACCGCTGGCGCATGTTCTTTTGGCGTTGTCTGAAACGCTTGCGCTGTGATTACCACACCAATCCACAAAAGAATTGGATATCCGGCTTCAAGTGGCACAATCGCTTTCACTATGCCCATAATGCCAGAGAGCGCAAGAATTGTCACAACAAGCCCGTTGAGCACCGAATATCCCGCCCGCGCACCGAGCGCTTTCCAGCCTGGATGGCCAATATAGACCGTTGTAGGAAATGGCGAACCTAAAATTGCACCAATTATTGTTCCCACTCCATTCATTGCCAATGAGGGAGTTGCGGGAAATTTGTCGCCGGCTGCTGCTGCGGATTCAAGGTTTTGGATTGTTGCAAAAAAGCTCATAAGCCCCAAAGGAATGGCTAACGAAAGGTATGGCCATACGAGGGACATATCTATTTTGAACATATCGAAGATTGCAATTTTCGGCACATAAAAAGAAAGCGTTTCTGTGGATTGTCGAAGTGCCCCCGCATCCATCGCTCCTGTCACCCACGCTATTGTTGCGCCAATGGTTAGCGCATACAAACCAGCAGGTATTTTAAAAGGAAGTTTTGCATGTGAAAAATATTCTATCAAAATAAACGCAAAAGGAATAAATGCGATAAGCGGCTTATCCCAGAATTGCACTGTATGATGTAAAGCAATCCACGTTATCGCAATTCCCGAAAGCGCAGAGAGAAGTGCGGCTCGCGGGGTAATGCTTCGAATTTTTTCGCCCCAAAACGCTCCAATCCCTTCAAAAAAACCACTGATAAAACAGCTCACAATTCCAACTTTCCATGCAAGATCCGCCGCCCGCTCCGCCCCAAGGGAATCTTTATGTTGTAAATATACCGGCATAATGATGAGAAAAAAGAAAACCAAAAGCGTCACCGTATTTATGCCATATGGAAGAGCGGTTACATCCAACCGTTTTTCCTTTTTTGCCAATCGATGTGCCTGCCACGAATAAAAAATGTTACCCGCAAGAACGGAAAGGGCGGTACCGGGAAGAATTTTGCCAAATACGATATCAGATGGCATGCCCAGAAGCCCCGCACAGAGACCTGTAATGAGCAGAAGGTTCACTAAATTATCGATAAACAGGCCAACAAATCCATCAAAATCGCCTTTTACAAAAAGAGGGAACCGAAATCCGTTTACATTCGTACTCATTTTTTTCTCCAATCGATGAGGAATATTATAAAGGGGTTAGATGAAATGAATCCTTGATGACAGGAACTATTCATGTCAATAACTTTGCGGTGTTATTTTAAGATTTTTACCGGGAAAGTGGATACAAAAATTAAAAAGATTTTATATTATCACCACATCCCATCATTTATATTATCCCCCTAATGCCAATTACAAGATTTGTGCGGCATTTTTTTTATGAATGCTTTCGCAAAACTTGCCTTTCTTTTTTAAGTTTTGTATATTAGTAATGCTCCCATGTATTCACCTTCGGGAGGTAATGTAATGGAAGGAATTGAGAGAAAACCAGTATGTCGCCTTCCTGAAGTAATTACCTCATCGTACTTAATCGGCAGTACCGTCCATGCGCTTATCGAAGCAGGGCTAAACGATAAGGCACAGGAATTTACAACTGAAATAAACAGAAGCGGGGCAATAAGCGATTATCATCAAATATTCAATATTGCACTCCGTTACGTTGAATTTAAATGATTCAATTATTTTCGCAACACTAATCTTTTAATATTTCATCGTTAACGCGCTTTATAATGTATTTTACGAGCTTAGAAAATAATATTTGCATTCAACGCATTTTTTTCGATTTTGCAACATACCTATCTCACCACCATATTTTCAATTTTGCCACACTTCTACTCGAAAGTTTCGAGCGCAGTTTTTTTAAAAACGATCTCATTTTCTTTAAGATTAAATAATTTTAGTTACAATTATCTTTATACCGCATGAGGTGAAATATAAATCATTGTTGCAATGATTGCACTCGTATAAAAAATTTCACTTTACAAAGTAAAATATGGTATATATAAAAAAAACCAACACTTAACGTCGGAGGTTTTCTCATGAAAAAAACATCTTTCGTTTTATTGTTAATATGCGCTATTGGCACATGTTATTGCAAAAAAGCGGAAGAAGAAGCTATTATCTCAATTATCTACGCAATTGGAGAGGTAAAAATTTTTTCAAACGGTAAAGAAGTGAACTCCTCACCGGGTACGAGAGTTAACCAAAGCGATCGAATTGTGACAGGGAAATCATCATCGGTCGATTTAAATTATTTAAATAAAGGGGTCATTCACATTGGAGAAAGCTCAGATGTCACAATCGAACTTTTGATTGCAAATAAGCTTGAAGAAATTGCAAAGACTAACATGAACAAAGGACGCTTGATCGTAAGCCTATCGAAGTTGAGAAAAAATTCAAGTTTTGAGATTAAATCCTCAACGGCAGTTGCTGCAATCCGGGGTACCACTTTAAAAGTAATTTCCGATGGCACTATGTCAAAAGTGTATGTAGTAAAGGGTAAGGTAAATGTCACACCGATCAATGAGGGGATGGTTCTGTTAAATTCCGAAACGACGGTTGAGGAAAATTATGCAGTAGAAATTAAAAAAGAAGAAATAAGTGAAATACAAGCTGGCAAAAAACAACTCGTTGCGATTCAAATACCTGCCACGGAAATGATGGAAATACAAAAGGAAGTGAAAGAATTTTCGGCTAACATCATCGACAAAGAAACTGTACCATCGAACATAAAAGAAATCATTCCGGAAATACCTCGTATCGAAACTGAACAAAAAAATAACGAAAGAGAAAAAGTCTCTTTACCCAAAGCAGCAAAATCGCACAAACGCGATGATCAAAGGCAAGATGCTCCAGGCACAAAAAATGATACACCCGCTGAATCCATTACTCAACCAAAAACAAGGAAAACCGGTACCATACCAATTGTACCAAACCTTTAAAACACATGAATCACCGAAGGGGATATTTTAACATCCAATTTTTGGATGTTTCCCCTTACGCCTTATTAACTACAAATTTGTTATCAGCGTGTTGTATTTCTAATAACCAAGTTATACCGACATAAAGATTAATGAGTATTCGATATATCTGACCTTGATGTTTTAATCTTCTTGACAATATCATCCGAGTAATTAATAAGTGTTTATCACCTTTTGAATTGCAATTAATTTCTTTAATGTTATTGTACTTATGAAATTCAAAATCAAGCAATATCAGGGCAGAATAAAAAAGAGCTTTAAAGAACGTTATCAAATTTGGCGAAAGAAACATACCAAGCTGTGGGATCGCTTTTTGCAAAAGGGTCATGAGAAAATGACCGTCATGTTTATCCCCCACAACGAAAAAAGAATTTTTAACTTTCAAATTTCAAAGTTTTTCATTGCGTTTTTCATTCTTCTTTTTCTCATCATTCTTGCTTCATCGTCTTACGCATTTATTAAAAATGCTGCAATCAAGCGAGAAGAAGAACGGCTTTTGCTCAACTATCGCGATATACGATCGCATCTGATCCGATTTGAACGCCACACCAACAAGATTGCTGACCTTTTTGATGAAATTAAGCCATATATCGAAGAACTGTATGCTCTTTCCGCTGGAAGCGAAGAATCAATCGAACGCATTTGGGACTTTGATGAATCTACCGAAAACGACATTAAGGAATTAAGAAAAATGCGAAGTATCCTTCCCGACGAAATTTTTACCCTGCGGCAGCTTCAGCGCGAATTCATCTGTAGCACCAATGCAGTAAAAGCAGTGAAAAATTTTATCGATGTGCGCAGCAAAGTCATCAATGACACCCCATCAATTGTGCCAAATGCAGGGCACATTACATCTCTTTTTGGGTGGCGGCGCTCACCGTTTGGCTTTGGCCGAGATTTTCATACCGGAATCGACATTGCAGCTGCTGGTGGTACCCCAATACGCGCTACAGCCCCTGGAGTCGTTGAAGAAACCGGATGGGCTGGTGGATACGGCTATATGGTGCGGATTCGGCATAAATATGGCTTTGCCACTGTTTATGCCCATTGCTCTGCTATTTATGTGAGCAAAGGTCAAAACGTATCGCGCGGGCAGGTAATTGCCGCCGTAGGCCAAACTGGCAATGCGACCGGGAATCATTGCCACTACGAAGTGCGCCTCGGAAATACCCCCATTAACCCTTACCCTTATATGCGAAGATTATGGTGACTGCGATATGCGCATAGCCGTTGCAATGAGCGGAGGAGTCGATTCTTCCCTTACAGCAGTATTGCTTAAGCACCAAGGCTTGGAGGTAATTGGACTTACCGCAACATTTACTTTTTCAGATGAAAAAAGAGACTCTTATACTCAACTGGATTTTTGCTGTTCTCCTGAACATATACGGGATGCGAAAGAAGTAGCACACCAATTCGGATTCGACCATATTGTTGTGGATATTAAAGAAGACTTTTCACGGGAAATAATCGAACCTTTCTGCTATGAATATTTGCGTGGGAGAACTCCAAGCCCATGCCTGCACTGCAACGAAAAAATAAAATTTAAGACTCTCATCTCATATGCAAAAGACATCGGTTGCGAAAAGCTCGCAACGGGGCACTATGCACGACTCGGCGTTGCAAATGGCCGGCACTTTATCATTGCCGGGATCGACGAAGCGAAGGACCAATCGTATTTTCTTTCAATGCTCAAACAAGATACCCTTGAATCGGTTCTATTTCCTTTAGGGAATTTGCGCAAAGAAGAAACGAGAAAACTCGCTTCTGAGTATGGCCTTAAGGTTGCACATAAAGCGGAAAGCCAAGAAATCTGCTTTGTGCACGATGGTGATTATGCAGGTTTTATCGAACGGAGAAAAAACATTTTCCCACAAAAAGGGAACATCATCGACGAGAACGGGAAAGTTTTGGGAAAACACCGGGGGTATTATCGTTATACCATTGGCCAGAGAAAAGGATTGGGAATTTCACATGCCCATCCCCTATACGTAATTGACATTCGCCCTCATACCAATGAAATCGTTGTGGGCCCACGTTCTTCGCTCACACGAAAAAATCTTTTTGCAACAAACATCAATTATATGAAATCAACTCGATTGGAAGGGCATGCCTTCATAAAAATTCGCTCTACCCAGAGAGCAATAAAAGGTGAGTTGCGCGAGGCGGATGGAGGAGTTTATGTGACATTTGAAAATCCTGTGGATAGCATTACCCCCGGGCAAGCTGCGGTATTTTACGATGAATCACAGGCAATACTCGCTGCCGCGTGGATTGAAAAAGCATTTTAACGAGGTGAGTATGAAACACAAAATTGTTTTTCTCGATGCATCGACTGTGGATTTTGGCGATATTGATCTTTCCATATTTACCCGCCATGGAAATTTTGCCTCATTTCCCCGCACTTCAAAGCATGAAACCATCGAGCGCATAAAAGATGCCACAATCGTCATTACCAACAAAGTGATTTTAAACCGAGAGATTTTTTCAAAAGCAGGTTCGCTCCGATACATTGCTGTTGCCGCAACGGGATACAACAACATCGACATCGATGCAGCACGCCAGTTTGGCATCGCTGTATCCAACGTGGCAGGTTATTCTACCCCATCGGTTGCACAATTTACTATGCTTTTCATTTTAGCACTTGCTTCGCGTTTGATCGAATACAATGCGGCGGCACACAGCGGTCGCTGGAGCGCATCTCCCATTTTTACGCTTGGGAATTGGCCAACTGTTGAAATCGCTGGGAAAACCCTTGGCATTCTTGGATATGGCGCTATTGGAAGAGAGGTTGCGCGCATTGCAACTGCTTTTGGGATGAAGGTCATCGCGCTTAAAAGAGACGGCATTGCGTATTCCGATGAAGTACCACGAATGGAGTTATTTCAATTAGCGTCCGTTGCCGATTTTATTTCAGTTCATCTACCGCTCACAGCAGAAAATCGATATTTTATCTCTGACGACTTTTTCTCAGCAATGAAACCATCGGGGTTTTTTATTAATATGGCGCGAGGAGCGTTAGTGAATCCTGCGGCGCTGTATCGTGCTCTTGTCAATGGAACTATTGCGGGTGCCGCAATTGATGTAATGGAACAGGAACCACCACATGCCGACGATCCGCTTTTAACGGCACCCAATCTCATCATTACACCACATATTGCCTGGGCTACAAAAGAATCGCGTCAACGATTGATAAACGAAATCGATGCAAACATCGAATCGTTTATCCGCGGTGTGCCAAGAAATCTTGTGACATGATCGATTGAAAATATAAATTTTATGCTTGAAAATGAACAAAGGCTCTATCACTATTATGTTTATTCCCCATTAGGTAGTAGAAACATTACGGAGAAGCTTCATGGAAACAATAGGTATCGTCGGTGCAGGGATTATGGGAAGCGACATTGCGCACCTTGCTGCCGAACGGGGTTTTCGCGTGATCCTTTTCGATAAAGATGAATTTGCATTGAGTCAATCCTACAACAAAATTCGCGAAAGGCTTTCCCGGTACAGGCGCGAAAATCGAATTGGAGACGAACAAGTTTCTGAAATCCTTTCGCGCATTAAAATACACAGAAAGTTAGAAGATATGACACACGCCGACATTGTTATCGAATCAGTACCTGAAGATTTAGAAATCAAAAAAAGTGTTTTTCGAAATTTAGATGCCATCTGCCGCCAAGGAATAGTTTTAGCTTCAAACACTTCTTCGCTTTCAATCACAGAACTTGCTTCTGCTACCAAAAGGCCGGAATCTGTTGTTGGCATACATTTTATCAATCCAGCACGTGCCATGAAGCTTGTGGAAATCGTCTGTGGCATCGCAACAACGCGCGAAACGGTGGAAACAGCAAAAGAGCTTGTGAAAAAACTTGGGAAAGTCTATGCGGTCTCCCAAGATTATCCGGGATTTCTTTTGAATAGAATTCTTATGCCCATGATTAATGAAGCAATTTATGCCTTATACGAAGGAGCGGGAAGCGTTGAATCTATCGACCGTGTGATGAAACAAGGTCTAAACTTACCGATGGGACCACTTGAACTTGCCGATATGATTGGCCTTGATGTAGTGCTTGCGGTAATTGAACGCCTTTTTAAAGGTTTTTCCGATCCCAAGTATCGCCCCTGCCCACTTTTAAAAAACTACGTCGCCGCGGGGTATTTAGGAAGAAAAACAGGAAGAGGATTTTATAGCTATTAACAGTATGCGCACAAATATCATTACGATAAGCAAAATCGAACGTGCGATTGGACTTTCAATAATTGTGGGATTGCTTTTACTTGTTTATTTTGTACCAAATTGGTTTTTGTTACAAAACGTGTGCATTTTCAAAATGATTACCCATTTCGATTGTCCGCTTTGCGGCATGACGGAAAGCCTTCATCATGCAGTAAAAGGCGAGTTTGACAATTCCATAAACAAACATCCGCTGGGAATCCCAACGATAATCGCTCTCATCGCGGGGGCGGTTCAAATAGCGAAAAGAAAAATCTATGCATTATTTTTGAACTTTATTGGATTGTTTTTCGGTGCAGCTTTGCTTGCATGCTGGCTCCTTCGAATAGTTTTATAAAAGAGGTGAGCATCAATGAAAAAAGAAATTAATCTATCAATCAAACTGCATTTTGATGAAATAGTTGATTACGCAATTGAGATCTACAAAAACAACTTTAAATATCTTATTGGATTGATGGCAGTTTTTTATATTCCATATTTTATCTTGGTAGTGTTTCTCTCGGAGAAAATCCACCACGCGTTTGACAACTTATTCATAAGCCTCAACGAGCCATCATCTCTCAAGTTTCCTATAGAATCAACGATCCGCGATTTGTTTCACTGGAGTGGTATTTCTTTCATTTTATTTTTTCTTGTAACAACCTTTTCGCAAGCTGCAATCATAAAAGGAACTGCATGCAAAATCGAAGGGGATAATGCTCCAATAAGCACAATCGCACAGCTCACAATAAAAAAAGCATTCCCCCTTATTGCAACAACGCTCATTGCCATGATCATGATGGGAATTGGGCTTGTATTTTGTATCATCCCATTTTTTATACTCGCGATCTATCTTATTTACACTCTGCAGGCAATCATGTTAGAAGATACCTGGGGTTTTGGCGCAATCGGCCGAAGCTTTACGATGGTTTCTGGAAATTTCTGGGCAACCTTATTTATTCCGCTTGTGTTTTATTTATCGTATTTTTTTATTTCATCTATCATCACTTACGCAATAATGTTAACACCCTACATCGACATGTTCAAAGAAATAATTCAACATCAGGGACAAATAACGCAGGAATATTATTCGGAATTTCTTTCGAAAAATTTTCTCCGATTTATTTTTCAAATAATTGCAACTAATCTGTTATATTTTTTCATGATTCCCCTGCTTTACATCGCGCTGACAATAAAATACTTCAACATTCGCAACTTAAAAGAAGGAACACAGCTTACACATGCAATTGAAAAAGAAAAACAATCGAGCATTTAACAGCGCAATTATCCTTTTGTATATTATAAATATCCAGTCACCTGCGATTGCCATTACTGATGAGGAAGCATCGTTGATTCTCTCCCGCATTCTCGCCTCGCCTTCGTATTGCTATGAAGAAAATACTCAACTGGTTCCACCAAACGAAAAGAGTAAAATCGAAAAACTTTTAGAAAAAATTCGTATGTTAGGTCCATTTTTTAGAAAAATTTATGGAACTTTTACCACAGCCTCTTCTCTATTTGCAGGTGTGATATATTTATCGATTTTCGGAATTTTTATCGTGGGAATTATTGTTATCATCAAAAAAATTCGCTTAAAATTTCCAAGGGATATTAATCATAAAATCGATCGCATAACCTCCAAAGACTTTACAATTCTGTTAGATCATGCAAGGATTCTTGCTTCTCAAGGTTTACTGAAAGAAGCAATACAATCGACAATAAAAGCGCTGTGGTTTTTCTATCACTCAAACGGATATATCCGATATCGCAAAGAATTGACCAATCGTGAAATTCTCTCTTTTTTTAAATATCAATCTTTTACATCCCTTATAGAGGAAATTGTTCTGCTTTGTGAACGAGCAGTATACGAATGCGAGGTAACAGCGAGTGAAACTTTTGAAAATATATTTCACAAAGTATCTACACTCATTAACCAATAAAAAAAATTTTATTCTGATCGCACTCATCATCAGCTTTTTTTTAGTGCTTGCTGTTGTTGCATTAATTATTTCTCATACCTCCAAAAAACCAACCCCAATCGAGGAACGCTTTTTTCCAAGTACCTTCAATACTGGTTCAAGCGGCACAATGGCTTTTCGCGAATTTTTGCACTCAGTGGGGATTGATACTACCACCTATATGCGTTCCTTCGAACAATTTTCGTTTCAGAAAAATAACGAAAAATCTGCAGGATTAATCCTTTTTATCGAACCACAAATCCCCTTGCAAAAAAAAGAAATATTGAATTTTGCAACGTTATGCAAACAAGGAACTAATATTGTTGTTTTCACCTCGTGTGAGGAGAAAATTGCTGGAATAATGCGAACGTTAAGCGAAGAATATTTTCCAAAGATCAAACCCGGCATGTACCTTACACAAGTAAACAGGTCCCGTACATCAATACATCTTTCACATATCTTAAACGTGCGGAAATCGTATATTCTCGAATTGCCCGGGAAAAAGCGGTTTTATACTTTTCCCCGTGAGTGGGAAATCTTAGCTTTCGACCGCGAAGGGGTATTTTTAATTCGCAAATCATACGGAAAAGGTTCATTGATTTTAGTAAGCGATAGCGAATTCATTTCAAATCGCTTTTTAAGAAAAGAACAAAATGGCTTATTTGCATTTCGCCTGATTGAATATTGTGCACAAGGGAAAACTGTGATATTCGATGAATTTCACCATGGTTTTCGCAGGCGATTTACTCTTTTTTATTTCATTGCGCAAACACGATATTTAATTTTTATTTTACATCTCGTGTTATTTTTTATTGCTCTCGCTTTCGCCTCTTTCATACGTTTTGGTCAAATTCACATATCGCAAGAAAAAAAATATGAAAAAATATTTTTCTTTAGTAAAGGAATGGCATCGTTGCTTGCAAAAAAACGCTTTGCAACTAACTTAGCACAAATGCTTGTTCACATTCTCCATTATTCAAGCTCATTCGGCAAAAGAAAACGAATGTATTCAAAAAAAATTCAGTTATTACATATGATTGAAGCAAAAATTCAAGCAAACAATGTTTCATTTAAAGATCTTGAGAATGCAATCTTAAAAATCCGAGAGGGAAACGATGGCAATTAAAGAATGCAAAGAGAAAATTGAAAGAGAAATTGAAAAAGCGGTCATAGGCCAAACGGAAGCAATAGAACAAATAATCCTCGCATTTTTTGCAAACGGTCATGTGCTTCTCGAAGGCGTTCCCGGCCTTGCAAAAACATTGATCGCAAAAAGCTTTGCACGAGCGTTAGGGCTAAATTTTTCCCGAATCCAATGCACCCCAGATCTAATGCCTTCAGATATTATTGGAACTAACGTGTTCGATTTACAAAAATCGCAATTCACTTTTCATGAAGGTCCCGTTTTTACAAACATATTGCTTGTTGACGAAATAAACCGTGCATCTCCAAAAACGCAATCAGCACTTCTTGAAGTGATGCAGGAAAAGCAAGTTACAATTGATGGAAAACGGTATGCCATTCCCCATCCATTCATGGTAATCGCAACTCAAAACCCAATCGAATTTGAGGGAACATATCCACTTCCAGAAGCGCAAACCGATCGCTTTTTAATGAAAGTTATAATTGATTATCCATCAAAAAATATAGAAATTGAAATTTTAAAGAAATTCAGTATTGGATTTACTTCAGAGAATTTCGAAAATATTCCAATCAAATCCATTGGAATTTCAAAGCTCGACGAATACCGCAAGGAACTAAACCACATCCGCGTCGATGACATAATTTTAAATTACATTCATGAATTAACTGTTGCATCGAGAACTCATCCAGCAATTTTGCTCGGTGCCAGCACTCGCGCGGCAATAGGACTACTCAATGCATCGAAAGTGCGTGCGGCATTGCAAGGAAGAAAATACGTGATACCCGATGACGTAAAATGGTGCGCTTTCCCAGTTCTTCGGCACAGAGTTATCCTTCATGCGAATGCAGAAATAGAAGGGAAAAAACCCGACGAAATTGTTCGCGAAATTATAAATCGCGTTGAGGCTCCACGATAATGATAATTCCCCAAAAAAAGCTAATTGTTTTACTTGCGTGTGGAATGGCCGCTTCCTTTGTGTGCATCTTTTTCCAAAAGCTTTTATATTTTGTAATTATTTACGATTTTGTACTAACCTGCATCACTATTTTTGAGATATGTAATATCCCGCAGCGAAGTAAAATTAACATCGAAAGATTTCATGAAAAATATCTTTCCCTCGGCGCTGAAAACAAAATCACTATTTCAATTCAAAACCTTTCTCCTCAATCGGTACGCGTAATTCTTCGGGACGGATATCCCATTACATCTTATTCCAAAAGCGATACCATTATGTGCGATATTGCTCCTTTTTCTGAAAAAAAAGTACATTATTTCATTGTGCCATTGAAAAAAGGAACATGCCATTTCGAATTCGTACACTTTCGCGTGCTAAGCAAATGGGAAATTGTTGCGCGACAATACAAAACAATGCTTTGCACATCTGCAATTGTTTTACCAAACATCATTGAATTAAAAAAATATCTTCGCATGCATGCATATAATCGGTTATCTGAGATGGGCTACAGGGCGCGCGAACGAGGAGGAGAAACAGAATTTGATTTTCTGCGCGATTACGTACCAGGAGACGATTACAAACATATTCATTGGAAAGCTACCGCCAAACGTAGATTTCCAATAACCACAATATATGAAAAAGAGCATAATCGAAATGTAATGGCGCTTCTGGACTGTGGAAGAATGATGACAACACAATACGGGATACTAAACAAATTCGATTATGCTGTGAATGCAACGCTTCTGCTCGCTGCAGCGGCAAAAATTAGAAAAGATAAATTTGGCGTTGCAGTGTTTTCAGACACAATCAAAGAATTCATTGTTCCACGTCGTGGATCGTCACTTTTCTCTGAAATCCTCCCGCCCCTTGCTCGTGCAGAAGCAAAATACGTCAATACAAACTATACACAATTGCTTCCATTATTACAAAAATACTTACGAAAAAGTTCAATATTATTTGTTTTTTCTGAACTATATCACCGGGCAATAGCCGATGAACTTTTTTTAATGCTTTCAAACCTTGCTCGCTCTCACAGGGTTTATTTCATAAGCTTTGAAGAAATTGAAGAAGAACCTGAAATAACTACCCATGAAGGAATCGCACAATGGATATTGCAAAAAAATTTTGAAATCGAAAAAGAAATTCTCATGGGCGAATTAACGCGAAAAGGCGTTCACGCTTTACAGGTGCATGCTGATAATATTATTCAAAAAGTTGTCAACGCATATCTCTCATCATAACGAAACCACGAGCAATGTAGAGCCCCAACAATACCATATTTATTAAAACTATAACGATGCGCTCATTCACTGGCAATTTTAACGGGGTAATCAGACCTTCAAAAATCGCCGCGATGAGAAGTAACCACAGTACTCCTCCCAGCACCTTAAGTGAACGCAAAGCCTCCTTGCGAATTGCATCAAGTCGAGACATGCGGGTAGGCCTGATGAGCGAAAAGCCGAGCGCTATTCCCGCCCCACCTGCAATGACAATCGCAGGCAATTCAAGAGAACCATGAATCATGATAAGCGATATAAAATCGAGGAAATGACCATTTGCATAATACACTGCGCACAACGCGCCAAGCATTGTACCATTGTAAAATAAAACAGATACAGTTCCAAGCCCAAAAATTATCCCCAAAGCCCAACAATTTATTGCTACAATACTGTTGTGGAACCAAACATAAAGAGAAAGCGCACTTCGAAAATTCTCAGGTATTTGATCAAAGTTACCAAATTGTCTTCGAAGTTCAAGATCTTGGATTGCAATTTCGTACATTTTTTCTGGTAAAAAAATTTCGCCCATTAACACATTGCTTGCAACTATATTCCACGCAAAAAACACCGAGAAAATAAAAATAATAATTGCTGCACAAATAAAAAAACGAAGTTCGTATAGCAACAATGGAAATTCTGACATAAAAAAATGGAAAAATTTTGACGATCTTGTGTTTTCTCGACCAAAAAATACCGCATGGCATTGCCGTACGAGATGATTGAGATAATAGGTTATATCGGAGTTGGGAAAATGAGTTTGACAATACGATAAATCGTTGCTCACAACTAGGTATAGCTCTCCAAATTCTTGCACGTCAGAAAAATCTTTCTTCTTCTTTCGAAGAAGTTTTTCGAGCCGCTTCCATCTTTCTTTATTTTTTTCAACGTATAAAATTTCATTTTCCATATAAAAACCATCACATGTGTGCATTCAATGTCAACAGTTTTGTATTACATTTATACTTGACTTTTACATATAAATTCGATATGGTTAATTTATGAAAGCGATTTTCTTTCTGAAGCAGTCTGCTGCTCGCCTTTTCGCTTTGACACTGTGTGGTACGTTTTTTATTCCATGCATTGCGTGCAATGGCGAGCAAAAATCGCTTTCCATCCTTGCCCTGAGCGCTGAAGAAAAAGAATGGCTCAATGCGCACAAAGGGAAAATCACACTTTCTCCTTGTCCCGATTACCCACCAATTGACTTTACCGATGAAAAAGGGAACCATACCGGGCTAGCGGCAGATTATATGCAAAAAATTGAATCACTTCTCAATTTTAAGTTCGTGATCGCACATCAAGATGACTGGCATACCGTAATGGAAAAAGCACGGCATTACGAAATTGATGGCGTGATATCAATCCAACGCACACCAGAAAGAGAAGAATTTCTCCTTTTTACAGAGCCATTTGTGCAAATCCCTAACATCATCGTTGCACGAAACAACGATAAACGCAAATTTGTCCTTCCCGCAATGAAAAATATGAAAATATGCGCAGTAAAGGGATATGCGGTCACGAATTATCTAATGAAAAAATACCCTTACCTACAATTTCAGCTTGAACCAAATGAGCTTACGTGCCTCATGAACGTTTCGTTTTCTGTAGTCGATGCAGCAATCGTGAGCCTTTCATCTGCTTCGTATTACATTGAAGAAAAAGGCATTACAAATCTTCGCGTAGCAGGAAATGTTGAATACGATTGGAAGCTCGCCATCGCAACCAGAAAAGATATGCCCATCCTCAACAAGTTACTTAATCGCGCATTATCTCACATTTCGCAATCAGAACGCGAAAAGATGTATCGAAGATGGATATCGCTAAAAAGCGACACCGAGTTGGTCATCAAGGAAGTGATTTTGGCAATAGGCATCTTTTCAACTGTGATTTTATTGGGCATTGCTGTGGTGCTTTTTTGGAACAAAATGTTGCGACGTGAAGTACAATTGCGAACGATGGCACTCAATTACGAACTTGCCGAACGCAAAAAGGCTGAGCGCACGCTTGCTGCCGAAAAAGAAAAACTTCTGGTAATGCTCAAATCCATTGGCGATGGTGTAATAAGCATTGACATGGGAGGTAGAATTCTTCTCATGAATACAATTGCAGGTGAACTAACAGGGTGGAACCCCGATGATGCGATTAATAAAAACATAACTGACATATTCATTTTACGCGATAAAAAGACGAATGAGATTATACCCTTCATAACTGAGAAGATCGACACAACTCACAATTCCTCGGATGTCCTTTTAGTGCGGCGAGATGGTTCAGCGCGTACAATTCTTTTGACATGTTCTCAAGTGCGCGATGAAACCCAAAATGCATTTGCTTACATACTCGTATTCCGCGATATCACTGAACGGCTGCGAGTGGAGGAAGAATTAAATAAAATTCAAAAACTTGAATCCCTTGGAGTGCTTTCGGGAGGTATTGCGCACGATTTTAATAATATTCTCACTGCAATCTTGGGAAATGCAAACTTGATCGAATTTTATATTGCGCAAAGAAATCACACAAACGAAAACGAGAAACTTCTAAAGATTCTAAAGGAAATCGAGAAGGCAACTCTCCGTGCGAAAGATCTTACGAATCAATTACTTACATTTTCAAAAGGCGGAAAGCCTTTAAAAAAGTTGGGTGATCTTCGCAAAGTGCTAACTGAAACGGTAGTATTTGCACTGAGGGGAACAAATGTCAGTGCTGAATTTATTATTAAAGATGAATTTTTCCCCGCCGAATTCGATGAGGCACAAATTTCGCAAGTTTTTCATAACTTAACGATCAACGCTCATCAAGCAATGCCGGCAGGTGGTACGATTACCATACGAGCTGAACAAGTAGATGAAAAATGGGAAACCCACAATAACAGAAAAAAAGGCAAATATATTAAAATTGATTTCATCGATAGAGGTATTGGCATACCAGCAGAAAATCTTTCCAAAATATTTGATCCATTTTTCACAACAAAAGAAAAAGGAAGTGGCCTTGGACTTACCTCCGCCTTTTCCATCATTCGCATGCACGATGGTTACATCGATGTCGTCTCGACACCAAATAAAGGCTCGATGTTTACGGTTTATATTCCTGTAGCGAAAATGTTACCTCAAAATGTTGAAACTGAAAAATCTCCGCATATACATCATGCAACTGGCACAATACTGATTATGGATGACGAAGAAGCAATTAGGGATACATTAAAAGGGATGCTCGAATATCTCGGCTATCGCGTAATCAGTGCAAGTCATGGCGAAGAAGCAATTTCCGTTTATAAAGATGCGCTCAAACATGGTATATCAATTAACGCAGTAATCTTGGATCTTACCATCCCCGGTGGAATAGGTGGTCGTGATACAATTCGCATGTTAAAAGAAATAAACCCGGGTGTAAAAGCAATTGCAATTAGCGGTTATTCGCAAAGCGAAGAAATTGGTAATTACCTCGAATATGGTTTTGCTACCTTTGTTCCGAAACCATTTAGAATGGAAGATGTAAGCGATGCGCTTTATTCCATCCTATATTCATAAGAACTGAAACGCATACACACCCATTGCATTTATCCTTTTTTACAAAAGCTCATGAACACTGACTTATTTAATCTGTTTCGTTAAGAAGGACATATTCACAACATTTTTTTCTTGCAAAATCACCAATTAGCCTACAAAAAAGTATTAAGTATGAAAAGGGAAATTTTTATCTATTCGGGAGGAAGACCGCGATGTCTGAAGAGAAAACTATTTCCAACCTTCACGATATTATTCGACAGATTACGGAAATCGAAACGGAACTCGAGTCTCACATTGACACGACAATGTGGATAAGCGATCCGCACGGAGCTGGCGATCGATTTGTTTCAATCCTTAAAGGCCGTTTCGGATTAGTGTGGAAAATCTGCCTCGAAGCGCTCCCAAAAACTTTTTCTGCGGAAAAAATCGATTACCTTGGGAGAATTATCCGCCGCGAACGCTATTTTGCTACACCCGAATTTACGATGGAACGGCAAGATGTAATATCCGCGCTTGTTCGCATCATTCAATATCGCGTTGAAAATGTGAAAAAATTTGATGAAATACGAAAAAATATTAACAAAGACTTAAAAACTGTTTTGGAAAATCTCATTTTGAAATTTCCCGTTCCCAACATCGTATACGAAAATGAAATCATTGCCGATCGGATTATTAGCGCATTATGCAAGATTGTTAAGCAAGTTATTTTAGGCCATCTCCTCGTTCTTGGTGACGTATTCGATAGGGGAGATGAACCCGATAAAATTCTTCGAATTTTAAGCAGTAAAGAAATTAAGCCATATGTTACGTTTGTATGGGGAAATCATGATATTCTATGGATGGGTGCCGCTGCGGGAAATCGTTCGTTAATTGCCGAGGCATTGCGCATCAGCGTCCGTTACGATAATCTGAAATTTTTAGACAGGCTCGGTATTGACATCTCAAAATTAAAAGCATTTGCTGAAAAGCTTTATCCCCATGGAGTATCGGGTAGTTTCAAAGCAAAACACGATATTTCTCGAAAAATGGAAAAAACCCTCGCAATGATTCAATTTAAACTCGAAGAGAAAACAATTAAAGAAAATCCCGAATTGGAAATGGAACACAGGCTAAATTTAGAGAAATTGGCAACAATGCTTAAAGAAAAAAATACAGAAGGATTAACCGATACCGATTTTCCAACTCTGGACTTAAACGATCCTTTACGATTAACAGATGAAGAACGAGAGGTAATTGATGATCTCGCACAGCAGTTTACCACAAGCCACAAAATCAAAAAACTAATGAAGTTTCTCTTCGAAGACGGAAGAATGTATCACATTAACAATTATATTCTAAATATCCATGCGTTAATCCCAAGCAAAGAAAATGGAGAATTCGATTCATTTTTAGGGAAAAAAGGGAAAGAATTATTCGACTTTTTAGAAGAAAAAATTAAAGCAATTGGTCAGAAGTATTTAAAGGACGAAACGCAAGATGAAAAAGATCTCGCCTTAATGTTTTACTTATGGTGTGGCGCAAAGTCACCATTTTTTGGAAAAGATGCAATGAAAACATTTGAACGTTATTTTTACAAAGATAAAGCAACCCATAAGGAAAAACTTCTCTGGTGGGGAGAAAACATCCGTAAAAGCGAATTCATGGAAAGAATTTTTCAGGAATTTGGTGCGCGACGTATCGTATATGGCCATACGCCTGTCTCTTATACACATCT